>CAZKSQ010000001.1:0-40578 GCA_964555555.1 uncultured Candidatus Saccharibacteria bacterium
TTTTCTCGGCATTTTTTGTGTCGTTGGCGGACCCGAGAGGAATCGAAGGCCGGAGCGAGCGCAGGCGATACACCAGAATCGCCTACTGGGCGAGCGAGGCGGGGTCGCGGACCGAGCCAGCAGGCGAGGATCCGTGACCGATTCCCAATCAAAAAAAGCACACCCCTCGTGTGCTTTATCGCTTTGTTTTCATCAGTTAGAACTGGTAGTTGTACGAGAGCGTGATGCTCTGGTATGGATAGACTGCGCCGCCGAAGCCGAGAAATCCATTGCCGAAGTGGCCGTAGATCCCGAGCGTTTCCGCGACAAGGACTTTTTGGTAATAGGGATTGTCGCTCTCGAAGTAATCGCGAGGGTACATCTTGGCGCCTAACCCCAAGCCCCAGTTGCGGCTAAGGGGCACTTCGCCGATGAGCTCCGCTACGCCATGACGCCAATCGTCATAGTAGTAGCGCAAGTTAAGCGCGAAGATCTGGTCGGCACTAGCGTCCCGAAAGCCGTAGCTCATGAAGGCGTATGGCGAGGAAGTGCTCCAAGGCCTGACGCCCCACTTGAAGCCCGTTTCTTTACGGATGCCGTCTTGGCCAGGCAGGCCTTCCTGCGGATGGAAAGGGCTGGCGAGGTTCAGGTGTTCCTCGTAACCAGAAAAAGAGTCTTCGAAGACGCTCTCTAATGTTTCGAACCTGTCCATGGCTCCTGGGAAGATCTTGAGGGCAAGTTCCCGGATCGTCAGCCTCGCGGCAGCGGTTACGGCGTTCTTGCCGGCGCTGGTGTAGTACTGGTCGAAGGTCACGCCTTGGGCGCGAAGGGAAGCCTCGTTCTGGAGATATGTGATATCCCAAGTCGGCGCGAAGGTATTAGTGACCTCGTGCAGGATCCTGTTCTCGAACAAGCCTTCTATGGCTGCTGGAGTCGTATTCTCCAGTTCGCGATCGCCATATTCGTGGCTGAAGGGAATCTTCGCTTGCGGCGAAGGTTGGATCAAGACGGCATTATTTGTGTTGTCGGCGCTCGAATTGATTTGTATAAGAACTGATGCAATAAGACAAGAGAAGCGTCTGGTCGGACCTCTAATTTTATTTGGCAAATGATTCACATAACCTCCTTTGTTAGTGATTTCCAGTATAAAATGCTACTCCTATATGGCGAAAATGCAATGTTCAGAATCCGAGCCTTTCCAAGAGATGCTTCAATAGCGGCTCATGATGCTCTTTTTCTGCTATATATTTCAACAATACAGCCCTGACTTCTTCTGGGTCTACTTCATCTATATATATCTCGATGAGAGGCATCAGGGTCTTGTGCGACTTCAAGAGCAGTTTGGGAGGCAAATGGTCGTGCGGTATCCAAAACGATTCCAAAGTAAGGAAAGGGTACAGAGTGGTGCCGATCAATATCCCGCGGTCATTGACTTCATAGCGCAAAAGCCGAGGTTCCGTGGAGGCATGCAAAACCAAAGCGCTGGCTGCGACCAATACGAATATTCCAGGGATTATCAATCCGAAAATGAAGCAGACGACGACCAATGCCAGGGAAATGATGCCGACAGCCCAATACCAGTCGGACTTTTTGGGCCCGTTAAGGTGCTCGCGTGCTTGCCAAGAGATGATTTCGACTGTAGCCATGGGAACATTTTATCATTTTATTTGTTCTTGTGTTGTGCACAAAGCAAAGCGCTCAATTGCGCTTATGAGATTTTTTCATTATCATGGCAGCTATGGATGGGTGGCTGAGTGGTCTAAAGCACCAGTCTTGAAAACTGGCGTCCCTCACGGGACCGTGAGTTCGAATCTCACCCCATCCGCCTTAGTTTTCGAAAGTTTGCTAAAATACTAATGCTGAATTAAATGAAAAAGAAGAATTCGACAGTAAAATCCCAAAAGAAAACCATCGTCGCGGTGAGCGGCGGCTTTGACCCAGTCCACATCGGCCATGTGCGCATGTTCAATGAAGCCAAGAAGCTGGGGGAAAAGCTCGTCGTGATATTGAACAATGACAACTGGCTGACCAAAAAGAAGGGCTATGTTTTCATGCACCAAGACGAAAGGAAAGAGATCATCGAAGCTTTTGGGGCAGTAGACGAAGTAATGCTGACTTTCCACAAGGAAAATCCGGAAGATATGAGCGTGTGTGCGGAATTGAAAGCCTTGAAGCCGCAAATCTTCGCCAATGGCGGCGATCGCACGGTCAAGAATGTTCCGGAGATACCGGTCTGCGAAGAGCTTGGCTGCAATATGGTCTACAATGTCGGCTCTGGCGGCAAGGTGCAGTCGAGCTCTTGGCTGGTAGCGAAAGTGAAGGATGTGGCCAAAACAAGAGAAACGCAGAAAAGAAATAAATGAAGCGCTATTACATCCTCATCCTGATCCTTTTGTCCGGTATAACCCACTTCATATATTTTGGCTATCCGAGAAATGTTGTTTTCGATGAAGTCCACTTCGGCAATTTTGCCAGCGCCTATACGGCCGGCAATTATTTCTTCGACATTCATCCACCTTTGGGGAAGCTCCTCATCAGCGCCGCCGGCTACATCGGCGGCTATCCGGCGGAATCTACGAACTACGGCCAGATCGGCAATGTATTCGGCGATCCGCGCTATATGTGGTACAGGATTTTGCCGATGCTCGCCGGATTCGCTTTGCCGCTCGTTATCTTTTTCCTTTGCCTTGAATTGGGCCTCTCGCCAAGATTCTCTTTTCTGGCTGGCCTTTTGATCATCTTTGAGAACTCGCTTCTGGTTCAATCGCGATTTATCTTGCTCGACAGCTTACTGCTCCTGTTCGGCTTCTCGTCATGTCTGCTCTATGCATATTCATTGAGATCGACCAGCAATCGGAAAAGGCTTTGGCTGATTCTCGCCGCTGCATTGCTGGCTACTCTTTCCTATAGCGTAAAATGGACGGGCATTTCATTCCTGGCCGTGATATTAGTCGTGGAATTATTCCGCGTTATAAAAGCAGTCTCTTGGCGTGAGGAATTGCGAGTTTCTTTGAAGAAGGCGGCTATATTCTTTGGCGTCGGAATAATAATTTACTTTCTTATATTCGCTATACACTTTGCTTTATTGCCAAAGTCTGGCCCTGGCGATGCTTTCATGTCCATAGGTTTCCAAAAAACTTTGATCGGCAGCAACTACCAGAATAGCGCGAATGCCAAGCCGCTGAATCTCGTTCAAAAATTCCTGGAGCTGAATGTGGAAATGTACAAAGCCAATTCCACGCTTACCGCCACGCACCAATATGGCAGCAAATGGTGGCAGTGGCCGCTCATGATGCGCCCAGTCTATTATTGGTACAATAGCTCTCTCGATGGCGGTCCTGCCAGCGCGATGATATATCTTTTGGGAAATCCATTCGTCTATTGGCTGGCGTTTGCCGCGGTCGTTGCTTTGATAATCAAGAATTTCTTTGACAGAAATAAAAAAGAGCTGCTGATGATCTTCGCATATCTCTTGAATCTCCTGCCATTCATTTTCATAAGCCGCGTGGCATTCCTCTATCATTACGAAACGGCGCTCGTCATAGCAATAATAACTTTGGCATATCTTATCGATCACTATTTCAAAGGAAAGACAAAGCAGATAACTTTCTATTCTCTGATCGTCATCTGTTTGGCTGGCTTCCTCTATTTTAGCCCCCTCACTTACGGCTTTCCTATGAATTCAAAAGCGCTCATGACGCGCTTTTGGTTCTCTTCCTGGCGCTGAGCCTTTGTCGCTGAATAATAAGCCTGGAACTGCGTCGCCTGTCTTGCTACAGTATCAGCATGAAAATATCCATAGTCATCCCTGCCTATAACGAGGAGGGCAGAATCCTTGCGACGATTTCCAAGATCCAGGAATACACGGACAAATTTTATCCTGACTATGAAGTCGTTGTGGTGAATGACGGCTCGATCGATGGAACTGCGCAGAAAATTCAAGAAATGATGAAGGATAATAAAAAGATTTCCTTGATCGATAATAAGATCAATCGCGGAAAAGGCTTTGCCGTTAAAGATGGAATATTAAAATCAATCGGCGATGTTATCCTTTTCATGGATGCTGATGGCTCTACGCCTATAGAGTCATTGTCGGCACTTCTTCCTTTTATTGATCAGGGTGCCGACGTGGTGATAAGCTCACGCAGGATCAGGGGAGCCAAGATTCTGGATGACCAGCCCATACAAAGAATATTCCTCGGCTGGATATTCCGAAAAATAACGCAGTCCTTGACGCATTTGGAAATAGTAGATACACAGAATGGCTTCAAACTTTTCAAGGCTGGCGCCGCCAAAGATATTTTTTCCAAAGTGACTATAGACGGCTGGGCATTCGACGTCGAAGCGCTAGTTATAGCAAATCGCTTCGGTTACAAATGCACTGAAGTTCCGATCGTTTGGCGAAATGACAGGAGGAGCAAGGTAAGCATCATTAGCATGATAATGATGCTTATGGACCTTATAAAGATAGGTTTTCGGATGAGCCGTGGAGAATATGGCGGCACTCGTGCTAAGCTTTAGGCGTGAACAAGCAAAAGATATTGGGCATAGACTTCGGCGAGAAGCGCATAGGCATAGCTGTTTCTGATGAAAGCGGATCGATGGCATTTCCAGTTTCGGTTATTGCGAACACTTCTCATTTGGCCGAAAAAATAGAGAAGATCGCCAAAGAAAAAGGCGCCAAGGAGATAGTGGTCGGCGAATCCAGAGATTACAAGGGCGAAGCGAATAAGACTCTAAAAAAAGCCCAAGAATTGGCGGACACTCTAAAGAAGAAAGGATTTGTTGTGATCTTTGAGCCGGAATTCATGACTAGCGTCCAAGCCGAACGCCTTCAAGGCAAGAATGATATGATAGATGCTTCTGCGGCGGCGCTTATTTTGCAATCATATTTGGACAAACAGAGATTAGAGATTAGAGATTAGAAAAAACACAATAAAAATGATTTCATACTTACTAAATCCACAGGCTATTATTACCACAGTCGGCTTGTTCGGAGTGATCGGCATCATTTTTGCGGAGACGGGACTTTTCTTCGGTTTTTTCTTTCCGGGGGATTCGCTTTTATTCACCGCTGGCTTCCTGGCTTCTCAAGGCTATATCTGGTTTCCAGGGCTTCTCATTGGCACCTTCATCGCCGCAGTCCTAGGCGATAGCGTCGGATACGCTTTTGGCAAGAAGGTGGGTCCGGCGCTTTTTTCGAAGGAAGATTCGTTATTTTTTGATAAGCAGCACATAGCTCGCGCCCAGCATTTTTATGAAAAATATGGAAAAAAGACTGTTCTCTTGGCGCGCTTCATTCCTGTTGTGAGGACATTCGCACCTATTGTTGCTGGCATCGGGTCCATGCCATACCGCATTTTCATCGCATATAATATTGCCGGCGGTTTTTTGTGGACTTGGGCGATGCTTTGGCTTGGCTTTGGCTTGGGCAGGCTCATTCCGAACCCAGATAGGTATGTTTTGCCGATAGTGGTAATAATTATCGTTATCTCCGCGATTCCGCCACTGCGCGAATACTTGAAGATGAGGAAACAGCGGCAATAGAGGCTTCATTCGAAGCGCCTAATGGTGTAAAATAAAGGCATGCGACACCAGTCCCTTTTTTACTCGCTCTTTCCGCCTCCAAAATTCCTCACTATGCCGCATGCCGGACTAGAAATTTCCGACGATGCCCTGCGCTGTATCGAGTATCGCTCGACTCCTCACGGCTTGGTTGTTTCCAAATTTGCCAAGGCTGAACTTCCGCCGAACCTTATAGATGGGGGAAACATAAGCGACGAAAAGCAGTTCATCGAATTGCTAAAAGCTTTTGTGCGCGTCAACAAGCTTTCTTATGTCAAAGTCTCTTTGCCGGAAGAAAAAGTCTATCTTTTCCAGCTCGATATTCCCAGCACAGAAGTCAAAGCCATCACCCAGCATGTCGAATTCAAGCTGGAAGAAAACGTGCCCTTGCCGGCTTCCGAGGCGGTATTTTATTTCGATATCTTGCCGGCATCGGTCACTGGCGGCGTGCTTCGTGCCAGTGTATCTGTCGTGCCCAAAACATATGTAGAAAAGATGCTCTCTATACTGCATGGTATGAAATTGACACCCATGGCATTCGAGGTTGCGCCAAAATCCATTGCCAAAGCTGTTATCCCCAACAGTTCCGACAATACCTATCTCATCGTCCATGTCATGAATAAAAAGATCGGCACATACATCGTCTCTGGCGGGGTAGTCTGCTTTTCATCCACCATTGCTTGGGGTGGCATCCTGAATATCCCGTCTGATCCCGAGCAGGTTTCATTGGCTATTGATCCAGTCATGAGAGAGATACAGCGCGTCTATACATACTGGGCGACTCGACCGGATGCACATTCCAAGATTGCCGAGATTCTTGTGGTCGGGAAGGGCGCTGCAACTTTGGAGACGATGTTCCATACAAACGCCACAGCTGGCTTGCCGCCCTTGGCGACAGAAGACATATGGCGCAATGCCTTCGACATTCACAAGTACATTCCCGCTATTTCCCGCGAAGATTCGCTGGAGTACGCAGTCGCCGCGGGTTTGGCATTGCCTTCATAATATGAGACACACGCTTTTACCATCGAATGAAAGAAAGTCTTTGCGCCGGGATTATTTTGTCCGGCTGCTCATCGTGCTCTGCTTTCTGCTGTCATTGTCCGCCCTCATAGGTGCTGCGGCATTATTCCCGGCATATCTTTCCGCCAGAAATCTGGAACAATCCGAGCAGGGCACCGTCTCGGAAATCAATTCTTCCAAAGAGGCTCAAAATCGAGCTGCTATTGATGCCAAGTTGCGCTCGGATCAAGCCGTGGTTACGAGACTCCTTGGGAATGCAAACAATTATCGCGCTTCCGGCGCCGTACAAACGATAGTTGGCGAACGAGGCGCAGTGACCTTGACTTCCTTTGCCTTCACGGCCTTGGGCACTTCGACAGCGATAGCGGTGTTACAAGGACAAGCTCTCACGCGCGATGAATTGCTCGCCTTCAAGGCTCGTCTTTTGACCGCTTTCCCGCAATCTACGGTCGATCTCCCGCTTTCGGAGCTGGCGAAGCAAAAAGACATAGAATTCTCCATGAAAATAACCTACAAAACACGATGAAGCCTCTCTATGCAAATATCCCCATGCTTTTGCTCGGAATTGCAGTCACGTTCTGCGGTATTTCTTTGTATGCTTATATGTACAACGCGGTCAGCGCTTCCTATTCTCGCGCAGTGCTCGCTCGGAGCGTCGTTGATTCGCAAAAACAGGATACAGTCGACGAAACGGCTACGCAGTTGCTTTACGATGACACTGCGGCAGACCGTGCGCGCCTAGCCTCATTCTTCTTGAATGAGGGCCAGGCCGTTTCCTTCATCGAAAATCTGGAGCAGATCGGGAGCCAAGTCGGCAGCGCGGTTAACCTTTCCTCTGTATCCGCAGATGACACCAGCAGTCTGAAGCCTGGTTCATTCGCTAGCATACGCGCTACTGTGAGCGTGAGCGGCTCTTGGCAGTCAGTCATGCGCACGCTGGAGCTTTCGGAGATATTGCCCTATCAGGCTTCTATAGACAATGTCGGCCTCAACGAAACCACTAGCGGCACAGGCAAGGCGGCGAAGCAGATTTGGCAAGCGTCGTACAATGTCACCGCTGCCGTCCTGGTCGGCGCTTCATCTACAAAGCAATGATAAAAATCAATACAAAAAATCGCAAAGGCAGGAAAGCAACGCAAGCTTTTTCCTCATTTATTCATAGGATCGGCCGTGACGCTAACCTCGACTGGGCACTTTCGGTGGGATTTGCATTCATCTTGGCATTGGCGCTTGTTGGCGTCGCCTACACTACATTTGTCAGGACTTCGCATTTGAATGTTACAGCCTTAACTGCTCCGGTTGCGCCGAAGAAAGCGATCTTCAGCCGATCCGACCTGCAAAATGTGCTACAGGCCTATGATGATCGCGTGGTCCAAAGTGCCCAGCTCCAAAAAGGCTATGCGGGACCGGCGGATCCGTCGATTTAGTAATTATCATAGAGAGGTGATAGGGTTATGGTGTTGTGGTAGAATCCCTGTGTGCCGTACAAAAATAGGGAAGATCTTTATAAAGCTCAAAAAATGTTTCGTCAAAAGATAAGGTCGAATCTGCTGGATTATTTGTCGAATCAGTCATGTGTTGACTGTGGAGAAAGTGATCCTATTGTCTTGGACTTTGACCACAAAAGTTCTGATAATAAGTTCAAGACTGTAGCCAAGATGTTGTCAGGGCACTATTCTTGGAATTCTGTCATGAGCGAAATCGATAAATGTGACGTTCGTTGCGCAAATTGTCACAGAAGGAGAACATACAAGCAACTTAATTGTTGGGGAAAAACGCCCCTGTAGTTTAATGGATAAAACAGTGGACTTCTAAGCCATTGATAGAGGTTCGATTCCTCTCGGGGGCACCACAGGGTGTGGATAGCTCAAAATGCCGCTCTTTCTCATTCCTGCTATAATGACGTTGGTCCTTATTAACTAAATAACATTGAATTAACATGAAAGCTTTACACTCGATTGCGTTCATTCTTGTGATTATTGGCGGCTTGAATTGGGGTTTGGTCGGCATCAATCCGGGCTGGAATCTGGTCCACCTCGTGCTCGGTTCGTGGGGCTGGCTCGAAGCCACCGTCTACATCCTAGTCGGCCTTTCAGCGCTCCTGCTCATCTTCACCCACAAAGCATCATGCAAAATGTGCGTCAAGGAATCCTCTGCTCCTCAAATGTAAAGGCGTGTGTGCATAAGCAAAAAAGCTCTGGCAACCCCAGAGCTTTTTTGTTTGTCTTGGCACGCTTTACCAAATAGGCTTTGGTGCAATGAAGTTGAGCTCGTTTATGACATTCGCCGCCGCGGCCGTGAACCAATTCTGGTCTGTCGAGAAAGCTTGCGGCGAAGGCGATGCTGTCGGCGTTGCTGAATTCGTCGGCGAAGGCGAAGCGGTAGCCGGGGCGTTTATTTTCACAGTGATAGCCGCAGAAGCAAATATGCCAGTCCTGCTATTAGTCGCCTTGTAGGTCACTGTCCAATAGCAAGCCGCCGCCGCTTGCGGCACTATCGAGCTCGATATGCCGCTTTGCGAGCCGTTTGCTACCGACCATGTTCCGCCAGGCCCGCAAGCGACAGGGTTATTGGAGGTATATGTCGCCGTGAATGTATCCGCATCAGTCGCATTCCATTTATAAATTATATTGTCGCCTGGATTCAAGACTGCATGGTCGGAACCATTGACCGTAAATGTGACTGCGGGACTCGGCGTGTTGGTCGGAGCTGGGGTGTTCGAATTGGTCGGTGCAGGATTATTTGATGCAGTAGGTGATGGTGAATATGGATTTGTTGGGACTGGCGAATTTGAAATCGAAGGCGCTGGCGAATAAATCGGAGTAAGGCTTTGAATATAGGTCGGCGTCGGTGAGTATGTAGGCACAGGGCTTTGTGAATAAATAGGCATTGGCGTGCTTGTCTGTGTCGGAGAAGGCGAATAAGTTCCGGCCGGTGTCGCTGTCCGTATCGGTTGCTGGCTGTGCGACGGGCTTGCGGTAATAGTTGGTAATATTGAATTCGATGGCTCAATGGTATTCGAAACGTTTGGCGTTATCACAGGTGTCTGATTGCCAGAATTCGAAACAGGTTCCATTTGTTGCGGTTGGTTATCGATGCCTACAGCTGAATAGAAGGTATTGATGATATTAGAGTATAC
This sequence comes from uncultured Candidatus Saccharibacteria bacterium, assembly GCA_964555555.1. Taxonomy (GTDB): domain Bacteria; phylum Patescibacteriota; class Minisyncoccia; order Phycocordibacterales; family PALSA-1337; genus C7867-002. The sequence continues at coordinate 9,707 of CAZKSQ010000001.1, forward strand.
GTATTGTGTGCCAGATAATATCGAGTCAAAGAATTTGGGCAGTCCGGTTTTGGGTGTCGTCGGAGATTGTTGCTCTGGTAGATTGCTGACCGAAGGCAAAGGCGATCCATTCGGCATGTTTGAAATATTACCGATAGTTTGCACGGGCGATACCGCCTCCAAAGCCCCGCCTATGTTCGAGCGAACCTCATAATAATATCCGCTGTTTTGAGAAACATTGTTTATAGTCAATGCATGGCTTGTGACATCAGTCTGGTCTTCCGCGTCATGCGGGAACGGGTATCGGTCGCTGTTATATTCTGCCGGCGAGCCATATTCGACCAGGGAAGACGAAGGGATATCCGTAGTCCAGGTTACTTGCAAGGAAGAAGGACTGATGAATGAAGCCTTGGGGTTCGAAATTACTGGCGCGCCTTTTTTATTTTGCACGAATAGCCAGTCGGGCGTTCCGGAGTCCGGCTCGAATAGCATGAAGATTCCTGTGCTAGTATCAGGCTGTGAGCTTGAAGTAGCGGCTCGAGCCGGGTTCAGGCCGAATATTGGGGATAAGCTCAAAAAAGCCACTAAAACTGCAACAGCAGAGCCATATTTTATGCCTTGACAAAAACGACTGTTTGGTATACAATTAATCCAGAAAGTGAGGGATTTATATGATGATACCTGATGCTCTTGCAAAACTGAATGGAATCGATATGACAATGAATCTTCTTGCTGTTGCGGCAGTCCTGCTGACTGTCGGAATAATCGCATCGTGGTTCTATCGCCACAAAAAGCATGATCATTGACCATCTCGTCTCCCTTCGAAGCGCCACCAACAAATCGGTGGCGTTTTTTATTCGCGGTGACTGCCAATTCTGATAATTTTTCCATCCGGTTCTTCATTGGCAATTATAGTTATTCGCGATCAGCAACGCTTGTTGCGCTTGCAGGGCGATGAGCTGTGTTTGGTAACTAGCTTTCAGTTTGAGATACTGCGCCTTGTGTGTAGCGATACTGCTCTCTAGCTGGTTCCAAATGTCCGCTTCCGGCAGCCAGCCGGTGACGGTATCGTTGTCGATAGTGAGCTGCATATGCGTGGCGGATTTTGGCACCTGCGCGATAGGCACATAGGTGTTTATGACCTTCATGATATCCTTCGGCAGGCTAGTCAGGTCCTTGAGCTCTCTTTTGTTGTTGAGCCAAGTCACGCTGGTATAGATATACTGCTTGTTCACTAGCAGCGGCTGATAATTCTGTGCAAGATCTTGCAGAGTTATGGGTATCAAGTATTGCGTGGCGATGGCTTGGTTTGCCTGCGAAAGGCTCATCGTCTTGCCCATCAATGCGGCTTGCGCATCTATGGTCGCTCTGCCTGATGTCAGATATCCCCATGTTCCGCCGAGCGATATGCTGTTCAGCAAGTTTTTCATATTGGTGTTATTGTCGCGCAGCTTCTGCATGTTTTGAAGGGCGATGCTCGGAAGCGGGTTGAATATGTTCGCGCTATCGGAGGATGCCGAGCCTACCGTTTCCAGATCATTCTTTATGCCTTGCCCTGCGTCATTGAGGCACATCATCGCGATATTGCTGGCGCTCGGATATGCATGAGGCTCATCTATTCCGGCAGGGATCGCTTCCAGCGACAAGCCGTTCAGGTTATCGGCCGAAAAGCTTGAAAGATATATTTGGGTTCTGCCCAAGGAGGCTAGCAGGCCATTCACCGAAGCTATGCTGCCTTGGATATCATTGATCTTTTCCGAAAGTATGGTGGACTGCAGATAGCCAGTAGTGCAGGTCGCGCTTTTGGCGAAGTCAGAAAAAGTGTTCGGGTAAGCCTTCAGCTCATTGGGCGTGACGCAGGCAGACGCTGGCGATACGGTTACTGTTTTTGATAATTGCACAATGCTTGCCGATTGCTGATTTTCGTCTGCGGTCACTTCCACCTGGCTAGTATCGGCTCTTGCAATCACAAAAAAAGAAAGCAAAACGGCAATCAAGGGAATGGCGATTTGGAGACGCGATCTCATCGCTATAATAATAACACTGGCGGTTATCAATAAAAAGCGAAGCAGTGCGCGCTCAAGGGCTCGAACCTTGGACCTTCCCGGTGTAAACGGGGCGCTCTACCAACTGAGCTAAGCGCGCGGATTCTGACAAGCGTTACTTCACCTTTTGACAAGATTAACGTATATTCAAGGCATGAGCAATGCAGGCGACATAGTGATACTCTATGAAGACGACGACATTATCGCCGTAAATAAGCCAGCGGGGCTTATGGTGCACGGCGATGGCCGCACCAAAGGGCCATTTTTGACCGATTGGATATTGGCAAAGTATCCCGAAGCCATGAAGGTCGGCGAGCCAGCCAGGAACGAGAAAGGCGAGGAAATCCCAAGGCCTGGGATAGTGCATCGCTTGGACAGGGAAACTTCCGGGGTTTTGCTGATAGCGAAGACCGCTAAAGGCTTTGACAGCTTGAAGAAACAATTCCACGACCGGACCATCAAGAAGAAATATCTGGCTTTTGTTTGGGGCGAGATGGAGGAAGAATTCGGGACCATCAATAGGCCTATCGGCAGGAATGTATCTGACTTCCGCAGGTGGTCGGCACAGAGAGGGGCGAGGGGGGAGTTGAGGGAAGCTGAAACTTACTGGACCAAAATCGATAGCTTTGTCATTCCCGCGAAAGCGCGAATCCAGGATCGTGGCGATAAATTTACTTTGGTCGAGGTGGAACCGAAGACTGGAAGGACTCATCAGATCCGCGTGCACTTCGCGGCCATACAGCATCCCGTGGTGGGGGATAGGCTTTATGCGCCAAAGAAGGAGATGGCGCTTGGATTCGAAAGAACGGCATTGCATGCAAAGTCGGTTGAGTTCGAAAATTGCCAGAGCATAAAAGTGAAAGTGGAAGCGCCGTTGCCGGAGGATTTCGAGCGGGCCAAAGGCTTGCTCTCCTAGCAGCCATTTGTTAGGGTGCTTATGGTCACCGAGATAATATCGCCACCTCACTTCTCGGTGGCTTTTTTCTTGAATATTTATGAGCTGTGTGTTAATGTACCTTTCACTATGGCAGCCAAGATAATTTCACCTGCAAACGTCGAGCATAGGAAGAAAGTCGACATCCGACCCGGCGATACCGTGCGCGTTTGGCAGAAGATTGAGGAAGACAAGGGCAAGTTCCGCCTTCAGGCTTTCGAGGGCCTTGTGTTGGCTAGGAAGCATGGCAAGGAAGCCGGTGCCACCTTTACTGTCCGCAAAGTTATTGACGGTGTCGGGGTGGAAAGGATTTTCCCGCTGTATTCTCCTATGATAGACGAGGTCGAAATGGTTCGCCGCTCCAAGGTCCGCCGCGCCAAGCTCTATTTCATCCGCAGGAAGGCATCCAAAGAGATCCGAAGGCAGATGAGAAGGACGATGGATGCCAAGTACGAAGAAGAAGTAGTAGAAGCGCCTGCACCTGCTCCTGCTGCGGATGCACCTGTAACAGAAGCTTAACAAAGAGGAGGTCGAACCTCCTTTTTGTTTGATTGAAACTTGACCGATGTTTATGTATCATGAGGCTTCGAGATAATTCGAGTGCAAGGGTATTTTGAAGATAAAAACGCGCGGGTGGCGAAATTAGAAGACGCACTACCTTGAGGTGGTAGCGCCCATTAGGGCATGCAGGTGCAAGTCCTGTCCCGCGCACTGCTTCGCTCGCTGTCGCGAGCTACGCAGTGCAAGCACTGCGAAGAGCTTTGTTGCAAAAGGAAAACGATGTTTTGATCACTTGCGAAGCAGTTCTGCGAAGCTTTAGCGTAGCAGAACACAGCTCCTATAGTTTAATGGATAGAACGCGGGCCTCCGAAGCTCGCGATGCAGGTTCGATTCCTGCTGGGAGCACACTCAAGGTCGATGCGGAGAAGTGGCTAAACTGAGCCATGTCACGTATCTGGCAACAGTCAAAAGTTGGTTCGATTCTCGCGGAGGTTATTTATTCGAGAACTAATTTTTTGTCTTTCAGAAAAATCTTGCTTTTGATACAAGAAAGTACTTCACGTTTCTGTAACATCGTTCCATGTTGCAGCATATGCTTCGCAAATATCTTGATACTGATGTCCTTCTGCTTTTTCGCTTGGGAGAGATCAACCCCGAGTACTCCAGTTTGGAATAACGAATATCTCGCGACCTCCTCCTCAAGTTTTTGTTTCAATTCGCTTTTGTCTAGACTCATTTTGTCGATAACTGGCAGCATCTCTGATATGAGAATATCTTCCTTAACCGATTCATTCGGACAGTCTCGATTTTTCACTTTGGTACAACGGTAGTAAACATGAGCATTGAAGCCCCCATCCTTCAATTCCTTGATTTTTTCTTCTGCCGTTATGCCGGATTCACAATAGGCACAATGAAGCATTCTCGTAAATACAAATTCACGACCATACGCTTTCTTTTTCTCAACCTTTATTTTCTCCTGTACTGCATCAAATAACTCTTTGGTGATAATTGGAGCGTGTTTGCCTGTATACCATTCTCCGGTACCTTCGGGATATTCAAAAACTCCGTAATAAAATGTCATGCGTAGAATTCTATAGATGTTACCAAGAGTGACTTCTTTATCATTTTTGTTTCTGAATCTTGTCTCTTTTAACCATCGATATATTTTCCTGCCAGAATAATTCTCATATGCCACTTTCTCGAATATCTGTTTTATGACCGGTGCCCGTAATGGATCAACAATGACCTCACATTTTCTATCAGTCCTTTTTTCATTCAAATAGCCTGTCGGTGCTATGGACGGTCTGAGACCCATTGCTGCTCTTGTTCTTAAACCTCGTTTTACGTTGACGACCTTATTATCATTCTCTAGCTTCGCCTGACTCCCGAGAATCATCAGCATGAATTTGTCATTTGGCGTATTCATGAATTTTTGACCGTACGTCCGTATTTCAAGGAGCTTCTTTTGATCCATGAGATCTACGATTCGTCCGAGGTCGCCAGCATTACGGGCGATACGATCCGGTGCCCATGTCAGGATGCCGTTAAATTTTCCTTGCTTTAGCTCCTCAACAATCTCATTGAAGACCGGACGCATACCAGCCTCTTTGGCTGAATGCGATTCTTTTTTCATTGTCACAACTTCCAGATTATCGGCAGTTGCTATTTTCTCCATTTCCTTTATCTGGGAGTCGATGGAGAGCACCTGCTTATCTTCTTGTTCTGTACTTTTTCTCGCGTAAAGGCAGTAGGTTAGCTTTACGGGGACTACTACTTTGGCCGCAGTGCCCACAGGCGCTTGTATTGCATATGTCATATACCTAAGGGATGACGCAACCCCTCCGAGGAGTCCAGGAGGGGTGGAGTTGATAACTTTTAACCTAAAACTTAAACAAATTGACGACATTTGATCGGTGGACAACTAAAATGACTATCACACAACATTATGATATTGTACTTACACAACTGAATATGTGCCTAAACCTGCGAAAGCAGGCATGGCAAATAGTCCGGTAAAGATTAGAAAACCCATCATGTGGTTCTTGTCTTTACCGGCCATATCAGGAAACTGGTATGGGGAGCTTTGGCTCTCACCCATGTGGTGGGCTTTCTCATGCCACTATTATATGGGTAAAAGAGGTATAATTTGTTTATTAGAATTATTAAAGGTCAGTTATTATAAAATAAAATGAAAAAATATATTGCGTCCATAGTGATTCCACTGACAATAATGTCATTGGCGATTGTATTTTTTGCGTCTACGCCGGAGGTACATGCGCAAGTTAGTTGTCCGGCCGGATATACCTGCACGCCTATCTCCTCCGGCTTTAATTGCCCAAGTGGTTTTGTTTGTCAGCCGACATTCTTACCATCACCATCTCCAACGCCGACTGCTTGTTATACATTTTCGCGTAATCTTGGGATTGGGGCAACGGGTGACGATGTGGTTAGGTTGATAAATATTCTATCGAGTGAGGGAGTTCTACCTTTCCGAGCCAGTACATATAACGGTGGTTATGACGAATCAATAGCTTCGGCAGTTTCTGCTTTCCAGCAGAAGTATGCTTCTCAGATTTTAACTCCAAGCGGTTTAACAAGTGGAACGGGATATGTAGGAAAGGCAACGAGAGCCAAATTGAATCAAATGTGTGCTACTCCGATGAATAGCACTGGAGATGTGTCTACATCAAACAATCAGAATACTGCTTATATATCAAGCGTTGGTTCACCTGCTAATCCGGCTAGCTCTTTTTATCCAGGTGACAGGGTAACTATTGTTGGGTCTGGTTTCCCACAAAATAGTACTGTAGAACTCGATCAAGTTGGAACAGTCAGTCATACGATCATAAGTGCTTTAGCAAACGCAAGTGGCCAAGATCAAAATGTAACATTTATGGCACCAACAAATCTGTACCCGACCAGTTACAGATTATATTTGATCAGCTCTCCGAACGGTGGTTCACAAATTAGTAACGCAGTCTATGTGACAGTGATGGCAAAGGGTTCGTCAAATAATACTCCCAATCTTGCGGTTTCTTGCTCCGGCACACCGTTTCCTTCTGGAGTACCCGGTGCCTCATGGTCAGCACAGGCAAATGGTTCTAATCCTCCCTACCAATACTCATGGAGCGTTTACAACGATGTTTCGAGCTATGGTGAAGGCAGTACCCAATCCTCCGCTTTTATGGTTAATTACCAATCTGGTGGAACCAAGCAAGCAGTGGTAAGGGTCACAGATGCCTCTGGCATGTCAATTTCATCAACATGTTCTGTAACTGTAGGAAGCAACACGACTAATTCAAATCAGCCGTACATAACCTCAGTAAACCCGACGTATGCGACAGCCAACTCCGTAGTCTCTGTTTATGGAACTAATTTAACAGGCGCAACTGAAGTTGATCTCGCAAACACTAGTGGTCAAATCTTCGGAACCATAAATAATAGTGTTCAAAACAATATCACTGTTTCAGCAGGCGGATCGCCCTTGCAGTTCGTTGTGTCTCCGGTCATGGCGTACAATGTAAATAATACGACGCAATTGCGCGTCGTAACTCCTTCTGGAGCAAGTAACTACTATCGATTTGGAATTATTACACCGAATTCAAGTCAACCGAATATAACAAATATTTCACCGTCTCAAGGCACTGTTAATTCTACAGTTACGGTCTACGGTTCAAATCTGAACGGTGCTACAGAAGTTGACTTCTACAACTCAAGTAATCAGTTAATGGGCAGTATAAACAATAGTGTGCAAAATAATATAACTGTATCATCTAGCGGATCACCTTTGCAGTTTGTATTAAGTGGGGCATTTGCGGCTAACGTCACTGGTGCTTTACAGGTTCGTGTAGTTACGCCATCCGGCACGAGTAACTCGTTGCCGTTCACAATCACTGCGCCGAATTCCTATTAAATATGAATTAGTTAGTTAACTGCTTATCTTCGCACTAGTGTGACCGCTAGGCATTATCTTCACAATATGAAAAATTTGCAAAAAGGTTTTATTGTCCCATTATTAATTGGCATTATAATTATAGTGGTATTACTGATTAGTGGTGGCGCTTATATTTATCAGATTAAGAAAACGGTACAGTCAGAATCTCAAAATACCCAAACACAAATATCGAATCATACGATGACGATTAGCGATATAAATATCAGCACAAAAGCAGATATTAAATCAGCATCACCAAAAACTGTTGTGGTCAATCAGGAACTTAGTGTTACTGGTATGGAAAAATATACTGATTCAGTATTCGGCTACTCCTTTTGGTATCCGTCTTCTTGGGTAGTCAATGAAAATACCAATGTAAATTTAGGAAATATCTACACAGATGGTGTCATAACAAAAGAAACAACGATTGCTTCACCGCGATATCCTCGTGATGGCATAGCAATAGATGAGTTCTATTCAAACAACAAAAGCATTACTGATAACTCAGTCTGTGGTCCTGCGGACGGATGCCCATCATCTGTACGTTATTACTTTGACAGCAATGCACATACTTGGATGAAAGATTCAAATATGGGCTATGGACAAGGTCAGTATTCGCTATCCAACATTATGACTGTCGCAACAAACGTATCTACTAATTCTATGGGCGGTCTTCATATTCTTAATGGCAATGCTCGATTCGGTGATGATGTAATTGTCCCATTGAGTGCCAGCAATTTTCTCATTGTCAGAAATATGAGTGCTGGAACAAATAAGGTCTTTTATCTGGCCAACACGATTGTTGCTCTTGATCCGGCTGTTGCTACACCACTATCACTATCGCATCAAATTGATGCCATTAGAGCCGAGAAGAATGAGTACAATTTCTCTGCGACTTCTTGGTCGACGTATAATTTCGGTAATAATAAAATTGATTATCCGAGTGACCTCACTATTCAAAATAGTCCAGGAGGTTGGAATGGAGATTCACCGATCTTCTCATTCCCAAGTTCTTACCTTGTCGGATCCAATCTATATGAAGCCAAAATTAATATTATGAGCAGTGTTGGAAATGATCCACCGACAGGAACACAGGTTAATATCAACGGCACAAATTGGACAATGAGTGATTTGCAGAGTTGCAGCGATAGAACGGGTAATTGCAATCGGGTCATAATTTACGGAATATATGGGGCTGGAAATACATCGTGGAATTTAAGTCTAATGGCTTCGGATAAGAATAGTCTGAATAGTTTGGCTGCTCAAAATATAATATCAATCTTTACGAAGATGGTCGGTACTTATATATAAATGAGTTAAATATAGATGATAGGTTTGTTTCAGAATTAATATAGGTATAACTAATATGCTTTTACTAAAATCGAGAAAATATATTGGTATATTAACTCCATTCGTAATCGTTTTATTTTTTGTATTTATCTTTGCAAATTCAGTTCTGTCTGCATCGGGCACCACAGTAAATTTGAGTTCGGATATTGATATCTCTAGATCGGGATTAATATCATCGGTTCCTATAAAACAACTAAATTCGAGTGATAATCCAAAGAATGCATCATCAGCCATCGTTCTAAACCGATATATTGTCGAACTTTCAGAACAGCCGGTTTCAGTGACTTATGCCGAAATAGAATCGACAAGACCTGCTCCCAGACCTTCTCCCGGACCAAGATCGATGTCAATTGATCAAGATACACAGGACGCATTAAATAATCAAAAATCAAAAGTCATCAATCAACAAAAGTCGTTCTTTGCGAATTTACCTTTGTCTGTTAAGAATAAAAACTCTGCTGTCATTTCTTCTATATCTTCTGGGGACGGACTGAAATCATTTGATTCAGTGATTAACGCAGTTGTTCTCAGTATGAGTTCATCCGAAGCAGGTGTGGTCAAAAGACTTGCTTCGGTCAAAAATATCGAGCCAGTAAAATCTGTTCAAACAGACTTGATGGATTCAGTTCCTCTAATACATGCTCCTGATGTTTGGGGTGGAAATTACTCGGGGGGATCTAGTGACGATCCGATAGCAGGTAAAGGCATAAGAATTGCTATTATCGATACTGGTGTGGACTATAAACATCCTGATCTCGGTGGTTGTTTGGGACCGGACTGTAAGGTGTTTGGGGGTTACGATTTTGTAAATAAAGATAATGATCCGATGGATGATATGGGTCATGGCACGCATGTTGCCGACATCTCAGCTGGTAATGGAACTCCGAAGGGCGTAGCTCCGGATGCAACGATTTATGCTTATAAGGTTTTGGATAAAAATGGACGTGGCACGACAGACAATATCCTTGCCGGTATAGAAAGGACAATAGATCCGAACCAAGACGGTAATCTTTCGGAACATCTTGATGTGGCTAATATGAGCCTCGGTGGATCAGGCGATCCAGACGATTTAATGTCGCAGGCAGTTGACAATGCTGTAAAAGCCGGAGTTGTCTTCGTGGTTGCGGCAGGAAATGCTGGGCCGAGTGCGAGCACAGTTCTGTCTCCTGGAACTGCAAGAAATGCAATTACAGTGGCAGCAACTGACAAGCATGACGTCATGGCTTCTTTCAGCTCAAGGGGTCCGGTCGTATGGACAAGAAATGATGGTACAACTGGTTATTTAGATAAGCCAGATGTTGCCGCTCCAGGCGTAGATATTTGTGCAGCAAGATTGGATACATTTTCTGGAGGAAATACAAACTGTAACAATGATTCAAATCATATCGCTATATCTGGTACCTCTATGGCAACTCCACATGTCGCAGGGGAGGTTGCACTTTTATTACAAATACATCCAGATTGGTCTCCAGCAGAAGTTAAGGCAGCTGTGAAAAATTCTACTGTTAATCAATCTTCTTGTTTGATCGGTTCCGTATTATGTAGCTCTAATAAATATAACAAGTATGATGCAGGGACGGGAAGAATAGATGCGAAAAAACTTGCAGAATCATCAAGGCTTCCAATAGCTCAAATTGATCCCGCGGGTGATGTCCGTGGAGTTATAAATTTCACAGGCTCTGCTTATTCTCAGAGGAGTAATATCAAATATTCATTGTCATATGGAATAGGTGACAATCCAAATTCTTTTACAGACATAACATCGACAGATCAGCCTGTAAAAAATAATGTTTTATATGCGAATTTCGATACAACAAGTTTAAGTGACGGAAAATATACTGTTCGACTCACTGTAACCGATGATGACGGTAATATAAGTGAAGATAGTCAGGTAATGGAAGTAAATGATGCTGAAATTACTTCTGTGGGAAATAATTTAAATTATGTGAATGGGGGTACCTATCAAATTCATGGCAAGATTTGGCTAAGAGGCGTATCGAGCTTAAAGGTTTATGCGGATTCTACAAACGGTCCCGCCCTATGTTCAGTAGATTATACTCAGAGTGACAGTTTGTGCTCCGCTGGTTTCGGAAACTTATCAGACGGTATTCATCAGCTTTTTCTAAGTGTTCAGATGCCTGGTGGAAGCTGGAAAACAGGTTTAGGTTTTAAGATCGCCGTTGTAAAAGAAATGTTGGACGGCTGGCCTAAAGAAATCAATTCATTGCCACGAGGTACGCAGTCTACTATACAATTTTCTGATAATGAAAATCCCACATTAGTTGTTCCGACATGGGGAGATTGTGTAGTTGATACCTCACAGTGCGGAATGCCAGGACTAAATTTATATCAAAGCAATGGTTCTTTCAGTCAGTTCAAACTTAGCGACGGATCACAAATGCCGTTTACCCCTGGTGACAATCTAGCCTTACTTAAAAATGATTCTGGAAAAAAGTATTTAGTAATGCTTAATGATTGCTCATCTCCAAATCCCCCTGAAAATTGGAATTGTGGTCCGATGATAAATAGAGTTGTTGATAAGAGTGGAAATATTTTAGGTTCATGGTTTGAATCGGGGTCGATTACGACGCAACCACCCGCAACAGTTATTGATAATAATGGTAAACCCGAAATCTACACACTAGGTTTGGATCTATTCTCTAAAAAGATATGGATAACTGGCCACGATAGTAAGGGAGAAGCCTTAAATAATTTTCCTATAGTATTGCCGCAAGGGGATGGACCTGAAATTATGTTTTCAACACACATAGGTCTGTTGAAAAATGGATATCAAAGTACTCTTGCGGCAATAGCGGGGAATTTTACAAATGATTCTGGATATATGAAAGATTTCAAGGTGTATTTCTACTTATATTCCAAAGACGGACAGTTGATATCAAAGACTAATTTATTTGATGGCACAGGAAGATCATCTTTTCAACCAACTATACCGTCATTCGCCTCCGCAGATTTTTACGGAGATGGGCGAACTGAGGCCGTCGTCGGGTTAAGTGTCTGGGACAAAGATACAAGTACCGATACGGCTCATCTTTACATTATTGACGCAACTGGAAAAATCTTATCATCGGCATCATTTGATAACTATGATCCGGCCCGTTTCGCAATCGGCAATCTTATGGGTAGCAAGCCTAACATTGTTGTTGCGGCTCAGGGTGCATATGTAAAGAGCTTGAATAGTGCCGTACCAGACAAAATACTTGTTTTTGATGAATCGTTAAATAAATTGTTAGAAATAAGTGAACAATCATATAATAACGATAATCTAATACAAGGTGTATCCGTTGGTGACGTCGATAATGACGGTAAGTCAGATATTGTTTTAGATTACAGACCACGTTGGTACAACGGGTCAAATTTCGGTGTTCAAATTTTTGACAATAAAGGTGGTCTAAAACAGGAAATTAAAATACCAACTATGGGAACGGTTGACGATCTATGGGGAAGTCCGGCAATCATTGATGATTTTAATGGTGATGGAAATACAGATATTATTTTACAATCTCTGTATTTGAAAAATGGTTCTGAACCAATAACTGAGTGGAAAACGCGTCTATACGTTTTGGATTTAGGTACCAAGCTTAATACGTCAAAAATAGATTGGAAAACTGTTCTACATGATGACCAACATACAGGATGTTTTAATTGCACGACATCCGCTTCGACGACGCAAGGCTTAGCTTCAACAAGTCCAGTAATAACTAATGTTGCTGATACTGCTTCAAAATGTGGTGATTTGATTACTATTAAGGGGGCTGCGTTTAGTTCTTATAATAATTCTGTGATATTGACCGAGGTTCCAAATGCCTCATCTACGCAGTATCTTGTTAAGACATTTCCCTCAGTTTCGTCTCAAAGTAAAAATTCGACTATAAGCATAGTGTCTTCTCGGAATGGGAATATAAAGTCTGGAGATTATACGATTATTGTAGTAAACAATGATCTAGAAAAAACAAATAATATCAGTAATTCTCTTCCGGTAACGATTACAAATGTCGTTGGGTCCGCTAATTGTCCGTCTCCGACACCATCGTCTTCACCCGGTATATCGATAACATTAAAATATATTTCTATATCTCCCGAAAAAGCGGCTCAGCCGAAAATCAGGTCGACTAGCATCCTAAATCAGATTGTGGATGGGGTAGTTAACGCTATTGGTAATACTGTAAATACAATTGTAAATAATTTGACTGGACAAAATTCTTATACGAGTTCGTCTGCAACGCCGACTCCGACTCAAAGATCGAGTTCCAGTACCTCTCCAAGTCCGACCTCTCAATCACCAACTGGTGCAAGGTTACCATCACCATCCAGTTCGTCGACTGTATTACCTACCGCATCACCATCAACCTATTCTAAAAATTATTCTACACAGTCTTCTGTATCACCTAATCCGAGTAAATCGGCTTCACCAACCCCAACCAAGTCTGCAAGTCCAACACCTGCTCAAAGTCCAACTCCGGCACCTACAAAATCTTCTTCACCTACACCTAGCCCTAGTTCTACTAGTTATTCGACGCCGACTCCTACAGGGACATCCTCACCAACCCCAACTCGTTCGGCAACTCCAACTCCCACTCCAAGCTCATCATCCACGGTAACCCCAACACCTACAGCGACCTTTTCAACTACGCCTGCCCCAACATCAACGGTAACCCCAACCCCTACACCAAAATCATCTTCTACTCCAAGTCCAACCCCAATTTCCACCCCAACTCCGACACAATCGAATACTCCGAGTCAGACCCAAACGCCATCTTCAAGCCCTACCCCCACCGCAACCCCTACACCCCCAGTTCAATCATCTACACCAACTCCGACTCCAACTAGTACTTATGTGCCTTCTCCCACAGCTTTACTTACGGTGAATGGTGCACATAATGTCACCTTGAATGTCAGTGATCCAATAAATTACTATTGGAATGGCACAAACGGCACATCCTATTCATCTACTTACACCTCAAATATCGCTTGGAAATGTGGCTCTGGGGGATCGTGGATCGCAAATACCTTGAACGGTAATTCAAATTCTACCGTGCCGAGCGCTGCTGCTGGTTGTTATTGGACAGCAACATATACTGTGTATAACAGCTCAACCGGAAGATCGGCTTCAGATTACATCACGATTAACATAAATCCCTTACCAACAACGTCCCCCACTCCTTCTTCATCGAGTTCGCCGTCTCCATCATCGTCGCCAAATGCATATAGAAATTCAAACTACGATCTGAGTACAATATTATTGTCTCTTTTCCAGCCGTGGGCTAATTTAGCAAACGTGATTGGTAATTTGAAATAATTCTTTATAATAAACACTTTCTTTAATGAATTGTAAAATCAATTTCCACTTCCATATATTGTTACCCAAATGTTTTATACGCGACAAAATAATGTTAAAATTGTAGCAGGCTTCTTTAAATCGATAATGTTATGACTTACAAGATTCGCAAATTATATGTAGTATTTATTCTTTTATTTTTCTTTTTAAAAGTTCCCATAGTATCTGCCCAGTATGTTAATCAGCGCTATTGTCACTCTCCAAACGATACAAGAATTTTTACAGGTATCGCCTATAATGAAAGCGGTACCCCACAGATCACAATTGGTGTCGATCCAACCTTTAAGAAAGCTATGGAAGGTGAACAAAAAATAGCTAGCTTGTCTATATCAGTTACACCTATATATGATCTAGTGGTTACCGTCATACCGACTTACAATCACTACTGTCTCCCAATATGGGATTCGCATGGAATGCAAATCGCACCAGAAAATCTACCAGACTCATTGCCATTCAGTGCCGACATTGTACTTTCGGGCGGTCAAAAGAAAGACGAGACAATTACCTCTGGATCGTTTGAAAATGGTCACAAAAATGAAGATGGTGCATGGGAATATGACTGGAAAATAAAAGGTTGGCCAGACGGTATTACTTCGGGTTCAAAAATGGAAGATTTGATTGACGCTCTCCAAAATGGAACTCGCCAAATTAAGATTATAGTCCATGTTCCAGAAATAGATGGTACATTTACTGACTCTGAATCAGATGTGAATATGAGTTTGTGCGCACCAGTTTACGGATCGGGCGAATTTAAAGTAGTCACCATGAGGGGAAAGAGTGCAAATGAGTCGTTAAGCAATTTAATTTTATTCGGTTATAGCACAGTCAAATCAGGATTTGAAGAGATTCAACCATTTGCTAAATACAGTTCTCATTTCTCGCAATACATAGATTTAGGAAATTATGATGATTATCAATATGGAACTCGACAGGTAAATGTATTTGACGGTAAATCTCCTCACACTTATTACATTAATCCGTATATACCCGAAATGACGAGCGCTTGTCCAAGCTCACGTTTGTATTATTTTTTGAATAATAGGAGCTATTTTGCCTATACACAAGCAAATAGTAAAGATATATTTATAAACCCCAAAGAAGTAGACAGTGCCACTGTGATGCATGAAGCAGGACACGCATTTGCTGGATTGGAGGACGAATACATAGTAACGGATAACATCAGCGATCTTACGGCTTCAACTATACTATCAAGATTTGGTGAAAACTGTACTCTGAGTCCACCTGAGGCATATACATACAATAAAAAATACTATGGCAACCAACACAAACTCGGTTGTTTTACGTACGCGAATCAAAAGTATTCTGTCTTCAGACCATCCAACAACAGTATTATGAATACAGGCAATAAATTTAACATGATTTCTTGCGCTTACGTAATATCGGCTATTCTGGGTGATTCAACATCTAAATTGCATCTTCCAGAATGTTTTAAACTTGATGGTTTGGAAGATTCTGGAAAGTATTATGATCCCAGTCAGGCCTTAAATTATTATCTGCCTTTCGTTTTAAATAAAGCTGAATATGACCCAAATATCGCTGCTGTAGGCGTTTCTGGTCAAGAATATAATTCTGAGAACATATTCTGGTTAGTTGATAATTTTGATTCAAAAAATCGGTCAGGTGCAATCATGGAAGTTAATACAGGCGGCAGACTCGTTAATTCTTTTAAGCCTAAACCTTCAAATTCACCGTCACCCATTCAAAATGATTCCTCATTGCGCTCACTAACAGATACATCCACAGGAAAAGATACTTCCAGTAAGAGTGTCCTACTGAAATCTATTGGCATCATGATTTCAGGCACAGAAGAAGTCTTTTCAAACATGGTTAGGATAGTCAGTGCGGTGTTTACTGGGAATCAGACATCACCTGTTTTAAAATCAGATTCTAACAATTCACCGAACTCAGCGATTTCTCCCAGTCATAGTCCCACTCGGTCTATATCAGTAAGTCCAGCTTACTCAAGTGCGCCTAGTCCATCTTCAGCACAGACCAAAAGTCCCGGCTCTTTACCTACTACTTATTCAAACCTCTTACCTAGATCTTCCCCTACTCAGAGCTCGAGTCCTACTCCAATTGGTTCATATCAGTCCGTAAGTCCCACACCAAGCACTTCTCCTGGTCCTACACATAACCCAACATCCACGTATTCATCTTCACCATCTTCTAGCCCTTCAACAACCCCAACACTTTTGGCAACCCCAACCCCAACACCAAGCTCCTCATCCACAGTAACCCCAACGCCTACAGCAACCTTTTCAGCTACGCCAACACCTTCACCTAAATCGTCGTCCACCCCCACTCCAGCACCAACACAGTCTACTACCCCGAGTCCGACACCATATTCAAGCTTTAGCCCCACACCAACCCCTACACATCCAATTCAATCATCCACACCAACCCCCACTCCTTCTTCATCGAGTTCGCCATCCCCGTCATCATCGCCAAGTGCTTTTAATACAAATCCAAATCAATCGGTACTAGGCTTAATGGTTTCATCATTCATCAGTCCATGGATGAATATGGCCAGTGCATTTATGAGTATAATAAAATGAAGATGAATTTTTCAAGCGTAAACTGGTCAAAATTTTTTTTGGTTCAACTATTTGCTTTTCTGATTGCGGGCTACGCCTTTGTATATAACATTTCTACATCTTTTCTATTTAATCAATATATTGATTCTGATGATTTATATTTTCTATTTGCACCTAGAGGTGTTGCCTGGCTCCATTATCCCTTTGTCACACTTATCGTTTTTATAATCATTTCCTT
This sequence comes from uncultured Candidatus Saccharibacteria bacterium, assembly GCA_964555555.1. Taxonomy (GTDB): domain Bacteria; phylum Patescibacteriota; class Minisyncoccia; order Phycocordibacterales; family PALSA-1337; genus C7867-002. Next base: position 26,599 of record CAZKSQ010000001.1, read on the forward strand.
TTTATTATCTATGATAATAAATCGAGAAACAAGAAAAGCTGGTTATACTATCGGATGGTCGTTTACGGTATTGGGTCTCATGATTCTATTTCTCGTAAATATGGGGGATCACTCTGATACTGCCCAGTTTGTCTTCTTTAGTATGGTCGGCCAGACTAGTGTTTTTGTTCTGTTACCTTTGCTTGTAGTACTGCCGATAGTATTTTTTATCAGCGAAAAGTTGAAGGTAAATGAGATCGGAGTTGTTTTTGTTCTTGCCGTTATAGCACTGGCAATAAATATTGCATACATCAATACTTGCGGCTTTGGAAACAATGCAAAATGTGAATTACGGCAGCGGATTATCAAATTTGACGCCTCTGCATGTGAAGTTCCGGGATTGGCCACTTTTGAGAAAAATAATTGCTATACCCTGATAGCAGCATATTCTGGAGATACAAACTTGTGCTCAAGTGTGGTTACATATGACAAACATAGCGGATTTACATGGCCAAAAGAGGATTGTCTGAATAGAAAGAAATTTGATGACAGACTTCTTTACCATTTCTAGTTTTCTTGTTTTACATCACCTCATTTGATAATGTACAAAAAGAAAGGAGATACGATATGCAAGTGAAAATCGGCTCTGGAATTGCAAACAAGGATCCGGATAATCGCGACTTTACTGTGACACTCATTCCGGAAACAGCAGAGGAAAATGAAGCACTGGAGATTATGAGATCTTTTTCCAGTATATCAAAGACCTTCCACGGCTTCTTGCGTTCTGCCTATGAGGTTAGTGTGCACGGAGTTGGTGTTACCGTATCCTTGTTCCCGTAAGACTGTAGAGAGTATCCAGCTGGGTACTCTCTTTTCATATAATTAAAACTCTGCTCCGAAGATTTCCTTAAATTTTGTCGTATGTTCGGTAACAGTTTTTTCATTCTGCTCTATTGCGTCCAAATCTATAATGAGATCATGCTGAAATCTCAGCTCCTTTCGGCTGAACATTATTTCGGACTTACTCTTTTTGCTCTTCTCATGAGTATTTATCGCTACTTGTATGGCTTCATTATTTTGTTCAATATGTTCCTTGATAATTTTCAATCTCTCCGTTACGTGTTCAGCCATATCTACGTCATATATTTTTGAGATTTTATCCAAAACGCTTTTAAAGGCTAGAAGTTGGGAATAGCTGTTAATAAGATCATCTCGTCTTGCCATAAAAGCGACCCCCAATGCCGCATCTTTGAACTTTAAAACTTCCTTACTATCCTCTACGATTTCCTCGAAAAAAGCGTTTCCTCTTGTAAGAGCAGAAATTTTTGAAACAGTCATGCCAAACATACTGAATATATCCGCCTCACCCTCATCATTCATGCTGCAGACCAAAAGCTCCTGATCAAGGTGTTCGCTTTTGTGATCGGGGTCATTTTCGTCATAAACCAGACCCAAATTTGGATCATATCTGTCTACTTGTTCCTTGAATTTTATGACAAAATCGTAATCTTCAGTAAAAGCGCACAAGCTTTCGCCGCTGATAACACTTCCTTCGAATGGCTCAAACGCGACTTTTTCTTCAATTTCGCCTTTTTCTGTTATTTCAATGCCAATATTTTCTAATACTTTTCTGGCTGTTTCCAGTTCGCCGTTATACAGGCCTTTGCTGTAAAGCATATCTTTTCTGGTTTCTTCTTCAGTTCGCTCGCGCAACACAAGCTCACCAGAAATGACATGACCTTGTAGAATATTTCTGGCCTCGACTTTCGTCGAAAGCCATCTGTCTAACAGCTCCGAGGAATTACTTACTGAAAGCGGCCGATAATCATTAAGGATTCCTGCTTCTATTCCTATACGGAGACCTTCCTTGAGCATTTCCTCAACTGATATTTTGTGTTCCGCGGCGTATGACACAACTGATGCAGTCACATCATTGCAGGTGACGCTGTCTTCGTCGTCACATTCCTGATTTTTAGATAACGGTTTGCCGTTAATTTTAATACCCTTACTCCTCAAAAAGTATTTAGCGACCTCGACCAAAGGGATGCAGGCAAAATAATGAAAAAGCTGGTATTCCTTGGCGAATTTATTATAGCTTTTTTCTGCTACGAGTTCCGCCAGTCTTTCTTTGGCTGTGTCCGAGAGTTCAGATTTTCCGTTGTATAGATTTGCCAAGATTTCTTCTTGATCAAGATATTGGTGGTCAGTTTCAATATCGGGGTAGAGTTCATTCATTTTCTCTTTGTCTTCTGAGCTAAGCATCTGAAATGCGAGGTTATATACGGCATGTTCTAAGTCAACACCTTCTCGTATTTTTACTGCTCTTTGCTTAGTTGCAATCTCTGTTGCTTCTTCTACAGTCACTTTCTTTATTTGCTTCAAGGTATTAATGCATCCCGCCATCTCTCTGTGACCGGGATACGAAAGGAGCTTCATGATTATCGGCAGTTGTGATAGGTACGCTATTTTTGCATCCTTGTAAATGAGTTCTGCTTCGATTTCCATCCTGCCGGAATATTTCCAACCGTCGTTTAAACGATTCCATTCTCGCGCCTCAGTGCTATTGTTTGAGTGCCAATTTTCTAGAGCATCCTTGTCTGCCGGAGTAAGTATTTCTTTGCCAGTCTTCATTTTGTGCACGTCATTTTTTATGAGCAGCAGGAATCTCTCCCGTGCCGTAAGATTTCCTCGATGAAGCATATTTGTGAGATTTTGCATGTTATTTTCTCTTTTTTAGCGTCTGCTCAAGAAATTCAATCCTCTCTTTCAGGTTCGAGACCTCGATCATCTTTGAAAAGGCAAGAGCCAGGCGCGATACGACCACGGCGCGTCGAAGCGTGGTTTTTCTTTGGGCTACTTCCTCCAGTGTTTCAGAGACGATTGTGGCCGCATCTTCTAAGCTCATGCATTTCTTTTCATTTTTGTCTGGTGTATTCATAATATTGTCGGTTACATTCCTTCCACGATCTCCATCCAAGCCCTCACTTCTGCCGCTTTGCCTGTTTTGGTTGCTTCGCGGTAGAGTGCGGATAGCACGTTTGGAGTCAATTTCTTAGCCCACGAGGAAATATTTTTCATGAGCCCGCCTGATTCCTCGATTTTCTTGTTCCACGCGGAAAGTGTTCCTAAATCTTTTATGCCGAATCGTTTGGCAAAATCGGTCTGATTCTTGATATCAAGAAGTGCCATAGCCATTTCGTCATCGATGCCAAGCTTCTCGATTACATGTCTTGGCTGTCCGCGGAGAATCGAAGGCATTGATCGCCAAAGCACATAGGATTCGAATTCCTGCTTTTTGTATATGTTCAAGGATTCGCCATCTTTCGCATCGTTTTCCATATGTTTTAAACATGCTGTATGAGTTCAGCTTTTCTATTTGTTAATTTCTCCCATCGCTCGACTATGGTGGAGCAGTACGATTCTTCATATTCGATGGCAAGGCATCTTCTACTCAATTGTTTGCAGGCAATGAGAGTTGATCCTGATCCGGCGAATGGGTCATAGACTATGTCTCCTGGCTTCGTACTGTGATATATGAGGCGACGCAGTAGTGCGGGCGGTTTCATGGTCGGGTGGAGCCTGCTTTTATTCGGCTTCGGGTAAAAGAGAGCGGTTTTGTCCTTATTGCCGAAGTAAGGATGTGTGCCGTACCAGCCATAAAGTATGAGCTCATGTTGAGGGTGAAAGTCCTTACGCCCCATGACAAGGTGATTCTTTAGCCAGATCAAAAGAGCTGATTTTGTGAAATTACTATCGTGCAGGGCGTTCAAAAGCTCTCGCAGTTTTGCGTCGCTATTGAATATGTAAAAAGCATTCTTCTCGTACAAATGAGGTTTTATAACCCAAAGCCAATTCTTTGAAAAACTATAATAATCTGTTCCAATATTATCACCTTTGATGGGGATAAATTCTTTCCCGTTTACTCCTTTGTGAATAGTTTGCAGGAATTCCTGTTTGTTTTCGACATACCCGACTCCATAGGGTGGATCGGTCAAAATAAGCGTCACCTTGTCATTTATGATTAATTTGTCGACATTTTCTTTCTTGGTTGCATCTCCTAGAAGGAGACGGTGATTGCCTAGCTTCCACATTTTAATTAATTTTTTGTGCATGGTCTCCGGTGAAATGCTCATAACGGCGAACGATGAGGTCGCAGAATGTCGGGTCAAGTTCGACTAAAAATGCCCGACGCTTCAGTTGCTCTGCGGCGATGAGTGTTGAACCGCTACCGCCAAAGAGGTCGAGTATAATCTCACCCGGTGCGCTACAGCGTTTCATTGGCTTTTCGTTCAGTGTGATCGGTTTCTGGGTTGGATGTTCGTAGTCGGCAGTGTTGTCGCGCTTAACGAGCCATAGCTGGACGATTGACATAATGTCGTCATATGAGCCGATCGAATTTACCTCTTTGTTCAATACCTCGGAAAGATTCTTAACACTCGGGTTCAGTGCTGGACTGCCTCTCGTGCCATATACGCAAGGCTCGATAACTTTATTGAATGCCACCTGTGGTGTTGGATCAAAGTTATTTTTTACCCAGAAGCAAATACGACGGTTGACCATGCTATTTTTCTCATACAGGTTCTGTAGTAACCAGACATATTTTTCGTCACACCAATAGAAGACATGGACATTGGGATTGCTGGCGGCTAAAGCATTTCTTAGCGATTGTTCAATAAATGATTCATACTCCCTCGTGCCTTTATTGTCGTTCACCATATTATCCGGCGTATATTTGCCCTTGGTGCCAATACCTTTACGGTAGTCGAGGCCTATATTGTATGGAGGATCGCAGTAAATCATATCAGCCTTTTCTTTACCCATGAGCTTTGTGACAATGTTTGGATCCAGTGCGTCCCCACAAATGAGACGGTGTTTGCCAAGTTCATAGATATCGCCAACTTTCGTTTCCGGCGTGGTTATCTTCGCCAATTCTTGCGGAACGTTAAATCCATCATCAGAAATATCAAGCACATCGTCAAAGAAATTATTGAGATCATCCGGTGTAAAGCCGACATCAAGAAGCATGTTTGTATCAAAAAGCTTCAGAAGCTCCTCATCCCAATTTCCCAGATTTTTGTTTAGCCGTAGGTTCAGCTCTTTTTCGCGCTCGATTTCCGGAATGTCGAGATATACTACGGGTACTTCAGTGAAGCCTAGCGTAGTCGCAACCTTAAAACGCAAGTGTCCACCGATTAAAATATTCTTTCTAGCAGGTGCACCATTAACGATGAGGGGATCGCATAGTCCGAAGCGCTTGATGCTCTCGGTCATGTCAGAGATAATTTTGTCGTCCCATTTTCTGGGATTGTAGGCGGTCGGCTTCAATTCTTTGATTTGTACTTGCTCTATTTTCATGATAGTTGTTTATGTATTACTGATAAGTGAAGTATAGTAACTATTTAAGGCAAAAAAATATGTTGATAATCAAAATCCGCCGAGTTTTGGCACTTTCACGGCGAAAGAAAGACCAAGCTTTTTCAACTGGATTTTGGCCACATCAAGACTAACTTTGAAGATTTTTGCGATATCTTCGATATATACGGCTGGTGTTGTTTTGTATATCTCACGAATCACTACTTCTGGCATCAGAATATTGCCGGAAAACTCATCACAAAGCCTTTCATCCCAAGTTTTGCTGTTTGCCGAACAGTAGACTGTCTTCGGTTGATTCGGGAACAAAACCATGTGTGCTAGTTCATGCCCGGCCGAAAAGCGCTGACGTTCGATGACCTCTCTCTCATTTATAGCAACGATCCATCCCGCATGCATGTCTTTTGTTGAAAAAGCTGACGTGCTTTCGGGGAAAGGAATATCTAATCTTTGGGCGATCTGGACATCACCGACGTATGACTCGATGATGTCGGTTATAGGGATAGGAATCTTAAATAGACCGCAGTCAGCGGCTTCCTTTAGGATTTCATTTACTTTGTTATTGGCTTTGATCCGCCATTCGGGAGGAATTAACATGGTAAGATTAATTATTAAATTGTTTCTTGATAAGCTCAATGAAAGCTTCGACTGCCTTGCTCTGTGTATCGTCAAGATTATATTTAGCTCGAAGAAAGGTCGGGGTGCTTGCTTTGGCGATGTAGTCTTCTTGGGTTATACCTGCCTTAGTTAATATTAGCTCGACAGGTTCTTTGAGGCCGTTAGCGATTTGTCGAAGTGTTCTAATTGACGGGGAATCTTCGGCGTACTCTCCCTGCTCCAATCGTGAAATATATCCGCGGGTAAGCTTGGCATCCTGAGCGAGCTTTTCCTGCGTCATATTTTTATCCTCACGCAAAGACTTTATGACATCGTGCAGTTTCATAGCTTCAGTTCAACTTATACTTCTAATGCTTCGACTGCATGAAGTATACCAAGCATGGCTACAAGGTTACAATAGTGTACATCTGTGGATATTGTACTATAGCACTAAATATTATTCTTGTCTATTTATTTACGAAGCCCAAATACTGTCGACTTACCTAAATGAGAATAGTTAATATATCTTTATATTAGGCCATTATTTGGCAAAACGGACCATCAAACAAGTGCTTAGGATTTGGCTTTGTTTGGGTTTTGCACCATCATTAAAATGCCTGATTTGCTGAAATATGACCCCTATGCGGAGGGGTAAAGGTTCTACTTGATGTGATGCTCAGGAACCCTTACACTGCCTAACATCACTCCGTCCGAGACGCGGATGGAGCACAAAAACGAGTGCAGCGAGTTTTTGTGCTCCAAAGCGACGCGCCTTCGCGCGTTGCGCGCAGGAATCGAAAAGGTCGAACATATTTTTGAGGGGGCATCCTCCCTCAAAAATGTGAGACCTGTATAGGTCCTGTAAGGACAGATTCCTGCTGGGAGCACTGTGTTTAGATATGTTCTATCGTATTTGATTATTGGATGCTATAATTTTTGCCATGACAACGCCAGAAATGTTGAACTTCATTCGCTTGCAGATCCAGGGTGGCCATAATGCTGAAAGCATTTCAAGCATGCTTATATCTCAAGGCTGGACAACCGATGATGTAAATGAAGGAATCGTGGCGGCAAAAAGTCTTCAGCCAAAGGAACAAATTATCACAGTCGAATATGCTCGCGCGGAAATAAACAATTTTATTCATAGAGTCTATGCATGGATGACTGGCGGCCTTGCTATCACTGGTGCTATTGCTTACCTCGTATCGAACAATGACAATCTTACCCAATTAATTTTAGGAAATCTTTTCATATTTTTTGGATTGCTTATTGCAGAACTTGTCTGTGTCGTATATCTTGCTCGCGCTGTCCAGAGCATGAATTCTATTCAGGCGGCTGTCATCTTTTTGCTCTACGCCGCATTAAACGGCCTTACTATCTCGGTTATTTTTCTTGTCTATACAATTTCTTCGATCGGTTCAGTTTTTATTATAACCGCTGGCACATTCGGTTTGACGAGTCTTTACGGTTTCTTCACAAAGAAAGATCTGACCACAGTCGGAAATTTTGCTGTAATGGCCCTTATTGGCATAGTGCTCGCTTCTGTAGTTAACCTTTTCTTTTACAATGACACCACTTCTCTCATAATTTCCTATATTGCCGTTCTGGTGTTTGTGTTGCTTACGGCTTGGGATACGCAGAAAATCAAAAACCTTAATGCCATAGTCAAGATAGGGACCGAGATCGAAAGGAAAGAATCAATAGTTGGGGCGCTTACATTATATCTTGATTTCATCAATCTATTTTTGAACCTTCTGCGTATCATGGGTAGACGCAGGTAATCATGCTTTACACCCGCAAAGGCGACTCCGGCACCACAAAAGCATTCGATTCGCGCCCTGGCGAGCGAATGTCAAAAGGCTCCTGCCAAACCGAAGCCTTGGGCGCTCTGGACGAGCTCAATTCATTCCTGGGGCTCGTTAAGGTCAAGGATACTGTCAGATGGACTGTAGATTGGAAACAGCTCGCTGATATCATCCTTTGGGCCCAGAATTGCCTGTTCATCATCCAGGCAGAAGTTGCTGGCGCGGACAAGAAAATAGCCAAAGATAGAGTAGGCGAGCTCGAAAAGTTGACGGATCTTATCGAAAAAGAAATGCCGCCTATAAAAAACTTTTTCATTTCTGGCGGCACGGAATTGGCGGCACTGTTGGATATTGCAAGAACGATGGCACGCAGGGCAGAGAGGGAAGTTGTGAGGGCGGCAGAGAACAAAGAGATCAAGGTCGGAACAGATACGCTGGCTTTTTTGAATAGGCTCTCATCTTTGCTCTATGTCTTGGCGCGCTATGCCAACTATAAGGCAGGTGTCGGAGAAAAAGCGCCGTGGTATAATTGAGCCAGTTTTTTATCAATTATTTCAATATTAATGGACCCTCAACAAAATTCGGGTGATCCCAATGCCCCAGCTCAAGGCTCGCAGTTCGTAGATTATTCGCAGAAAACTGCGCCAGTTAATATCATAGATACTCCTCCGCCTGTAGAGGTTCCGAGCACTCCGCCGAGTGAACCCGCCATGCCTCCTCCTAGGGATATGTCGGGCTTCTCCAATACTTCGCCCGTGCAAAGCCATCATGGTTCTCGCAAATTATTTGCAGTAATCGCCATCATAATCGTTGTGCTGGCAGTCGGCGCATATGGCGTATATGCCTTCATGGTCTCACCCAGTGCCGCAGTGCCTATGGCTCTGCGCGGCTTTGATAGTGCGAAAAAGATCACCTCTACTTTCAATATCCAAGTTAGCTCCAGCAACAAGCAGATTGATGGCGCTAGCCTTTCGGTCACGAACGAGCTCGATCGTACCAATGCGAGCACTGTTGCTGGCCAGTCTGACCTCACGGCGAGCGCCAGCGGCTATAGCGTAGGCGCCGAAATGCGAGTCGTGAACAATGTGCTCTACGGCGAGCTTACAAGCGCGCCGGCGGCATATGACGCTATGCTTGCAGCCTACAAAAATAAGTGGTTTTCCATCTCTCTTGATGCCCTAAAATCTTATGCGAGCTCAACTGTGGGAAGCTATAACGTAGATCCGATGGGAATGCATGCTTCCGTTGCTGATCTTTATAGCAAGCTTCTGGATGCCGGAGTCATCACTGCTCCGGCCCTGCAAGGCGTCGGCTTTTCTGGCGGCAGTCTGGTCAAGACCTACACATTCAGCATCAACAAAGATTCTCTGGCAAAATACATCGCAGATACGATGAGCGCCCAAATGGGATCCTCGACGGAATCTTCGGTCATGACTCGCGCATACGTGGTTGGTGCTCTTAGCACCGTAGATTTTTCGCCGATCACTGTGACTGCCGATTTTTGGTCAGGGTCTCTGCGCAGTTTTGCGGTAGATGTGAATGTTTCTGCACCCGCGACTTCCTATACGCCCGCGACATCGGCGACTACGCATGTTAATGGCACTTACGATCCGAGCGCGACCAGCTTTACGATAACTGCTCCTTCAGGCGCTACTTCGCTGGACAGCTACTTCACATCTTTGGAAAGCTCTGTGCAGGGCGCCCAAAATAATTCGAAGAACACTCATATCATCAGCGATCTTAACCAGATGAGGCTTTCGTTCGAATCAAGCTGGAAAAATGGCGCATACACCAGCACTTGCCAATCTCCAAGCCTGGCTTCATACAAAGCAGATATCCAATCCTACGGATCCGTGTTTTATTGCCATGCCAATAGCCAAGCTTATTCGCTGACTGCAAATCTTCTGACGGGTTATCCTCCTGATCCAAAGAAGGCATATTACTGCTTCGATTCCAACAGCATAGCCTTGTATTTGTCCAAGCCGCCCGCTGGCTATGCGTGCAAATAGTGCGCGACATCAAAATTCGTGATATAAGTATGATGCATATTTGAGCAGCTTTTTCGCTCGTATGCGACATGGTGCCTATGGTGTAATGGTTAGCACTAGAGCTTGTGGAGCTTTCAGTTCGGGTTCGAATCCCGATAGGCACCCCGATAAAAATCCGCGATAAGCGGATTTTTTGAGGGGTGCCTAAGCAAAGCGCCTGCGCGCTTTGCGGTCGGGATTCGAAGACCTTGAGCATATTTTCGGTGGGGCATCCTCCACCGAAAATGCGAAAGGTGTACAGAGTCTGTAAGACTCGAATCCCGATAGGCACCCATTGATATCGCATTCCTGTAATAAAAAACAAAATGCGGCGGCTACTCTGGGAGAGTCATGCGTCGACATGATTTTTGGAGTGTATCGACAAAATTAAACAAAAAGAAAAATTATGAATGACGACAAAGTTCAAAGAGCCGAAGAAAAAGCAGATAAGTCCGAAGCGAATGCAAAACAAGATCGGGCTGATAGTGACAAGGCAGTAGCAGTTGAATCAAAAGAAAAGGCCGAGGCTTCCCAAAAAGAAGCAGACAAAGCCAAATCTTAAGAACTCACTTTGAGGATTCTGCTTTAGAGCAACCCCTGCAATCTGAAATATGGTTACGGGGTTTCATTTCCATATAGTGAATCACAGGGTAGGGTAAAACGCAGGAATATAGATTGTTGCATCATCCATCCTCTCAAACTTCCTCTACGACAGCACTCTAGCAGGAATAAAATTAAAATATCTTTTATTTAGATTGTAAAACCAGTTCGGTTTTTAGTATAATTGCGTTATGAAAATCTCTTATAAAATCTATGTGGCGTTTTCGCTCATTTTAGTCATTCTAATATCGCTTTCACTTTCCAGTTGCGTTGTGCATGCAACTGCTCCAGCACCAGCGAGCGCTTCTTGTCCATTTCATGCTACTGTTATTTCATATAAGCAAACTTTTCACCAAGCTGCCGGTGCTATATATCGTGGAAACACTAAGATAGATGTTCCTGAATTTGATATATATGATGTTGTTTTGAAAATAAACAGCTCGACTTCAAAGGATAATTTATGTCCCACAAAGGGTGAAGAGATAACATCGTCACTTATTGCCACGAATCCAGATTCGTATGTACAGCCCACGATGACAGGAAAGGATATATTAGTAAACGGAATCATAATAGAAGGTACACTTCTGGCTATGGATTCTTCTAACATTGGGTTGAGCAAGACTTTTACTTTAAATCAAATAAGTATTGTCACTAAAGTTCTAAACTCTGCCACCAACACCCCAATAATCATATCAACATCGACATCGCTTATGGCTACCTCAACGTCCGATGTGCAAGTTATTTCACAGCCAATACCAAAAAGATTCGTTTGGTGGAATCCGTTTACGTGGTTTGGTTACTGATTAAGATATAGTGAACTCTGGGGTCGAATGTGGGAATGTAAATTGTCGCATCACTTCTCCTCTCAAACACAGTTCTAACATCCTCTACGACGGCACCCATCGTTATTTTCTGGCAAGATAGCCTCGTTTCAGTTGGTATTTTCAGTTCTGACCTGATAGACTTTTGTACGGATATGAGACTCAAAATTATTTTATGAATAAAGCAAAAAATGTAGACGAATACATCACGAAAGCCCCAAACGAAATTCGGGGTAAACTGAAAGAGCTTCGTACGCTGATCAAAAAGCTTGCCCCAGATGCAAAAGAACGCATCAGTTACGGCATGCCGTTTTATGATTACAAAGGACGACTTGTCTATTTTTCCAATGCTAACGGATACATCGGCCTTTATATCCCACCACCCATAATTGTCGAACATGCAGTCGACCTGAAGGCTTACATAACAACCAAGTCCGCAATACACCTACCTGTCAAAAAACTGCCCATATCGCTTATCAGGAAATTAATCAAAGCACGGATGAAATATAATGTATCTAAGCTTAATTAAGCCATATCCATCTCTTGGTGCCTTTTCACTTTTATATTTTATTCAAAATAGCTTTTAAAATAGGCTATTTGTGTGATAAAAGTCTCTGTATCATTAGGGCAATATAGTAAAAGATTAGTGAATTAGTACCATAATAAGCTAGTAATTCACTAAAGTTTGACAATAAGGAGTGAAAAGACTATTATATTAAAAGTTAATTAACCAAATATCATGGCTATCACCAAACCAATCATAACTAGACTACAAAATCTAAAGACAGAGTACGAGACTCTTAAAAAAGGAAAAGAGTCACTTTTGGTAATGGTTAATGATGCTGAAGTTGCTGAGGCGGTTTATAACTCGAATGCGATTGAGAACTCAACACTCACTCTTATTGAAACAGAAAAGATTCTTCTGGAAATGGCAGTCGCTAGAGAGGTGTCGGTCCGAGAAGTGTTCGAAGCAAAGAATCTTGCTCGAGTTGTTGCTTATATAAGAAATAAATCTCAAGAAACAGAAATAAATAAAGAAATTATTCTCTTTCTGCACCAGATGCTCATTAGCGGAATAAAAGACGATATTGCTGGTCGTTTCAGAAAAGTTGGTGAATATGTACGAGTGGGGACCCATATTGCACCAGCCCCAGAACATGTTGAGCGAATGATTGATGCATTGCTCTCTGAATATACCGGAGACATTGCAAGTTTTTTTGTAGATAAGATTGCGAAATTCCATCTCGAATTTGAAACGATCCACCCATTCAACGACGGGAATGGTCGTATTGGTCGTGTCCTAATAAACTATCAATTTCAGAGGCTAGGTTTTCCTGGAATAATCATTCGTGATAAAGAAAAGAAAGACTATTACAGTACATTTGCTGAATATCGAGAAAAGAAGACGGCAAAGAAAATGGAAAAGATTATCGCACTCGCACTCATGGAATCACTCCATAAGAGAATTACTTATTTGAAGGGTGAAAAGATTATTACTTTAGCTGATTATGTTAAACAGAACAATAAATCTGCACCAGCCCTAGCAAATGCCGCACGTCGACAGAATATCCCAGCCTTCAGAGAGAGGGGAGTATGGAAGATTGCCGAGAATTCTGTATACGAAGGGGCTAAAGAAAAATAATTATATGGCAATACTCGATGAATTAAAATCTACTCTAACCGACAGGCTTCGGCCTAATGTTCTTGTAATAGAACCCGAAACGCAACGTCATCTGTTGTATGCAGATTTCAGGATGGGATTGGACTTTTTTGTGGATTATTCTATGGGTATTCATTTGGCCCGTCTTTTTGGTTTTCATGCAAAGGATGCGAGGGAGAAGGGACAAACACAGCGAAAATGATAAATCTGCGCTCGATATCCTCAAGGAGCGCTATGCTAAAGGCGAGATTGATAAGGTAAAATTTGATGAAATGAAGAAGGATTTGTAATTGAACAAAAAAATCGTTCGGCTTTTGCGATATAATGCCATATCATGTGGCAACAAGCTACCGACCCTCTCCAAAGCATCGCCTTGTCGGCAACTGTAGCCGTCATACCCATCATTTTTTTGTTCGCGCTCCTTATCAGCCGGAAAGTCGCTGGGCATATAGCCACGGTAATGACGCTAATAGTTGGGTTTATTATTGCTGTAGTAGTCTTCGGCATGCCGGCTGGCTTGGCGGGAATGTCTGCTTTGTATGGAATGATTTCAGGCCTGTTTCCCATCGGCTGGATCGTCTTGAATGCGGTTTTTCTTTATAATATCAGCGTCGAGAGCGGCAGTTTTGCCATCGTTAGGGACAGCATTGAATCAGTTACTTCCGATAGGCGCATACAGGCATTGCTTATCGCATTCTGCTTTGGTGCTTTCCTCGAAGGCGCGGCTGGCTTCGGCGCCCCAGTCGCCATCACTGCCGGAATGTTGGTGGGCTTGGGCTTCGAAGCGTTCTATGCTGCGGGCGTTTGCCTCATAGCCAACACTGCGCCTGTCGCATTTGGCGGCATAGGAATAGCTATCATCACAGCTGGGCACCTCACCAATATCGATCCTGATATTTTGAGCAAGATGATAGCTCATCAGTTGCCATTCATCGCTTTTATCATCCCGCTCTGGCTGGTGCTCATCATTTCCGGCTGGAAGGGCGCCAAGGCCGCCTGGCCGGCAATACTGGTAACTGGTGCATCTTATGCTCTCACTATGTTCCTTACGGCGAGCTTCTTGGGACCGACTCTGCCTGACGTGCTCTCGGCTATCGTCTCAATACTTTGTCTCATTGGGC
>CAZKSQ010000002.1:0-34899 GCA_964555555.1 uncultured Candidatus Saccharibacteria bacterium
ATCATGCAACGAAAGATCATTCGTCAGTACTATGTTCTGTCCTGTCTGTTCAACGCCGGCGGCATATCCGTCATCAGCGCCATCTATGTCACATTCCTGATTCACAATGGGTTGAATCTGCTTCAAGTAAATCTGGTCAATACGGTGTTCTTTTCCACCCTTTTTATTTGTGAAATTCCCACGGGAGCATTCGCAGATATATTCGGCAGGAAAACTTCGTTTGTTGCGGCTTGCGGTCTCATGGCTATAAGCATGTTCGTTTACGGGTGCTCGCATACGTTCGTCGGATTTGCCGTAGCAGAAGTGCTTGGTGCGATCGGATGCACATTCAGAAGCGGTGCGTTCCAAGCATGGCTCGTCGATAGTCTAAAACATCACGGCTATAACGGTGAATATATCACTATCTTCGGACGCGAGGGCTTGATCCGCCAGATCGGCGGAGGCATAGGTGCTGTCATCGGATCATATATGGCAGCACATAATCCTGTGCTCCCGTGGTTTGTCGGCGGCGCTGTTATGGCCGTTACTACTGTCTATGCCTGCTTGGTCATGAAAGAGGAATATTTCGTGAGAGGCGTGTTCTCTTGGAAAAGAGGACTGACTTCGATGCGAGATATCGCCGTATCAAGCATTCGGTATGGTACGAACCACAAAACTGTACGCTTCATCCTGACCATCACTTGCATACAAATCTTCGCTGTTCAGGCGTTGAATATGTATTGGCAGCCTTACTTCAGGAATCATAAGGTAGGCGAGCAACACCTCGGGTTCTTGTTCACCGGAATGATGATCGCTTTGGCAACTGGAGCTTTCGTAGCTTCAAAACTGGATTGCAAAGGAAAGGAAAAGAAGATGATCATTCAGGCGCAGGTGTGTACCGGCTTGTTAGTGATAGCTGCTGTGCTCGTACCCGGGCTTCCACTGATTGTCATCTTATTCTTGCTTCACGAAGTTCCACGCGGTTGCTGGAATCCCTTGATCGACAGCTATCTTCAGAAGCGGATTCCGTCCCATGAGCGTGCGACAATCGCTTCTTTCTGTGCTATTGCTCCGCATATTGGAGGAGTGGTCGGTCTAGTTGTGAGTGGCTTGATCGCACAGTTCTTCGGAATCTCAACAGCATGGATTGCTTCGGGAGCTTCCTTAATAATCGGGGCATTACTTGTGGCTAGAAATAGCAACAGTCACCCCGACTAAATCCTAATGGCTTACGCTAATCACGTAAGCCATTTTTATGTATGTTCTAATTCTAAAAGACTAATTTTGATACTGCCTGAGAAGTTTAAGAGTTCTGAAAGCCACCCCAATCGGTCACATTCAGAACTTAATAAGAGTTCCGAATTTTGCCTAACTTTATAAAGTTTGGTAATATGGCATTATCGCCATGACAACTAGACAAAAGCTCGAAATCATCCAGAAGATGCTGGGATTGACCCAGACCAAGCTCGCCGAGAGATTCGACGTGTCTTTTGTCGCGTTCAACAGCTGGTGGACTGGCAAGTCAGAGCCGCGTGCAAAAGCATTGGCCGCCATCGACGAACTATTCCTGGAAGTTACCGGCCAGAAAGTGATTCCATCCGACCAGCTCACTGCCAAGAAAAAGGCTATCGAACAGAAGTCGGAGGCGCATAAAAATGTGGTCCAGGAGATTTTGAATAACCCTGATATCCGTGACCAGTTCATTCTCAAGTTGACCTACCACAGCAACAGCATTGAGGGTAGCACGCTCACCGAGCCTGACACGGCCGCTATTCTTTTTGATAACGCCGCATTGCCGGACAAGAGTCTCACTGAACAGCTCGAGGCTAAGAATCATCAGACAGCTTTGAATTACCTATTCGATCACATTCAGAAGGGTGAGAAAATCGATGAGAATCTGATCCTAAAGCTTCACAGCATCCTCATGAACGGCATTCGTCCCGATGCTGGATCATACCGAAACCATCCGGTCCGAATTACTGGTGTGAATCTGCCCACCGCAAATCACATGAGTGTTCGCAAACTCACTGGAGAGGTGCTTGCACGAGTAGCGGAGAAGACGAAGGACATAATTGGTCTATCAGCCTTTGTCCACGCCAAATTCGAGCAAATCCACCCTTTCTCTGACGGCAACGGCCGCATTGGCCGACTGCTCATGAACGCCATGCTCCTCAAAGAAAACATCGCGCCTGCGATTATCCGTCAGGAGCAAAAGCGCCTTTACTACGCTTATCTTTATAAGGCACAGACCAAAGACGACTTGAGTCAGCTCGAGGATTTCCTGTGCGAAGCGGTCATAATTGGTTTTGAGATATTGGAGAGGAAGGATAAGAGATAAATAGATTTACCTACAAAATGCGCTTGCCGTAAGGCCTAGTGGTCAGATTTGTTTTTGATCTCGATTTGCTGACGGCGCCATTCCTGTTTTTCATCAGTATCCCTTCATTGCTATTCACGGCAATAGCGATTTGTTGGTTTTTCCGTGGTACAGCTTAATGTAGCGTAACGGGACTGATAAAT
Source organism: uncultured Candidatus Saccharibacteria bacterium (assembly GCA_964555555.1). Classification (GTDB taxonomy): domain Bacteria; phylum Patescibacteriota; class Minisyncoccia; order Phycocordibacterales; family PALSA-1337; genus C7867-002. Next base: position 2,500 of record CAZKSQ010000002.1, read on the forward strand.
ATTGTCAAACGATGTTAAATAGCGCGGGAAATTTTATCTTATAAAAAAGCGCCCCGAAGGGCACTTGCGCATTTTTGAATTTAAATCACGATCCATTTTTATCCTGTTGGATTTGATCCAAAACAGGATTCGTTGCTGCCGGTCCCAAGTCGATTGGCTTACGTTTCGTGAGGTCTATCAACTTCATGTCGGTATATTTCCCGCTTGGCATCGGCTTGGTGGAAGCAAAGGCTATTCTCCTGAGGGTTATTTTGCAGGCCTCGCAGACGTTATTGGGGTTATATCGACTAAGAGCATGACCGCAGCGGAAGCAATGCCCATCGTTGCCAAATTGCTCTGTTCTAGGCTTTAACATTTCGCCCAACGAATGTGGGCCGGCTCTGACTTCATTCTGTTGGTAGTTCATAATGGTTTGTTCAATGAATTTCTGTCGTGAATATACACCCGTGTCAAGGCATTGTAAACAAGCCCATATTGGTTAAATTGCGAGCATCAGTGCTCCATGTGCTTCAGGACTTCAAGGTACAGATTCTCGACGATCTCTTCTTGTGCCTTGCCAATCTTGGCATAGTGGTCCAGGCCTGGCGCAGAATTGATCTCTAGCACCCAGTAAGTAGCCGGCTTGTCCTTGATATCGCCATTGATCATCAGATCGACTCCGCAAAGGCGCAAGCCCATGTCGCGAGTCAGTTTTATTGCCAGCATTTTAAATTCTGGATGGATGCTATTTGTCACATCGACCGAATCTCCGCCGGTAGAAAGGTTGGCATTATCAAGAAGAAATACTTTTTGTTTTTTGGAAGGAACAGAGCGCAAGCTCATGCCCTGATGCTGGAGCTTTATTTTGATCCTCGGGTCATCGATCTTGATGCGCGTATCACGGCTAGAGGCTTTGAATCCCTTTTGTTTTGCTTTCAATAGTTGCAGTATGGTTGATTTTCCGTTTCCAACAATGCTGAGCGGAATGCGTTCGTATGCGGAGATGATCTTATCGTCGAGGACGACTATGCGATAATCGCGGCCTTTGACCGGCTTCTGGACAAGAACGATCCTGTCGCTCTTGAATACCGATCTGACTGCTTTATAGAATTCATTTTTGTTATGGACGAGCGCGACACCTACGCCCTGGCTTCCGCTGTTCGGCTTTACAATCACGGGGAAGCCGAGCCTCTTTGCGTGCATATATGATGCGTCAATATTCCTTCCTCGGGCACCTATTGTTTCGCCCCAGCTATCGGAAAAGAAAGTCTTGCTGCCTGGCACAATAGGATAACCCATCTTTTCCATAAAAAAGTTGGAATAATCCTTGTCTCGCGCTATTTCGGATGCGCCCATAGGGTTGAGGTCGAGGGTATTGTACCGGAAATAAGAATGCCGGCCATTCTTGAAAGTAATCTGGCCAACAACGTTCCATTCCGGCTCCAGTAAGACCTTTGCCCCGATGCGCGGGGCGATCTTTGCCAAGAGCTTTCCTAAAATAGGTACTAGTCTTTCTTTTTTCATATAATCAGGTAGTTATAGCATTCGGGTGGGCACTAATCAATATTCTATTAAGGCTTGCAAGGGAAGAATTTCAAGGCTTGCTTATGAGAATTTTAGGTGTAGTATGCGTAATATAAGCATTCTTAATGCGTCTTCAATACTATGAAAAATAAGCTTAAACTGCTTTTCGCGCTCCCCATACTGGCACTGGCTTTCGTAGCTGTTTTGGCTATGCCTCACACTGCCAGCGCAAACTGGGGCAATGGAGGCTACGGAGGAGGTTATGGCGGCGGCAATCGCGGTGGATACAATGGAGGTTATGGTGGCGGATACAACGGAGGCGGCTATAATGGCGGTTATGGAGGAGGATATCACAACCCACCTGTCTATACTCCGACAGTTCTGCAAACCGCTTACTCTTATTCATATTATCCGACGTACAGTTACACTCCCGTCTATTATCCAGTTTATTATCCTTCATACACTTATTCGTCTTACGGTTACGGATCGTATTACTACTAGACGGTTAAATAACAGACGATACGCATTGGCGCGACCGTCGCAGCGATGACAAGTGTCCGGTGAGCTTGACGAGACGGAGACTTCGTCGAGCCGACCCCCCTTCGCTCTCCCTGTGGTCGAGCTAGGGCGGGGCAAGGGAGGGAGCGCCCATAAGAGCATTCAATTTGAATTGGTTTCTTGGTTATTGGCTATAATTTTTGCTATGATGTTGCGATGGACGACAAATTCCTAAAGCCCTACGACCCAAAAGCCACCGAAGATAAAATCTATGCGATTTGGGAGAAAAGCGGTCTTTTCAACCCCGATGAATGCATAAAGCAGGGAATAATTGCCGCAGACGCCAAGCCTTTCACGATAATAATGCCGCCGACCAATGCCAACGGTTCGCTTCATGCTGGCCACGGTTTGGTAATGACCATAGAAGACATCATGACCCGCTACAAGAGAATGCGCGGATTCAAAACTCTTTGGCTGCCTGGCCTCGACCATGCCGGCTTCGAAACGCAGGTCGTCTATGAGAAAAAGCTGGAAAAAGAGGGAAGGACGCGCTTCGAGATAGAACCAAAGAAGCTTTATGAGGAGATCCTTGACTTCACGCTGACCAATTCAAAGAATATCAAATCCCAAGTCAGGAAAATGGGCGCATCGTGCGACTGGTCGCGCGAACGATTTACCTTGGACCCGGAAATAGTCAAAACGGTCTATTCGACTTTCAAAAAGCTTTCTGATGACAAGTTATTGTATCGAGGAAAAAGAATAGTGAGCTGGTGCACCAAGCATCAAACTTCTTTTTCCGATCTGGAAATAAAAGATGAAGAGCGTGTGGAAGATTTTTATTATTTGAAATATGGCCCATTCATTATTGGCACTTCTAGGCCGGAGACAAAATTTGGCGACAAATATGTCGTTATGCATCCGGATGATAAGAGGTATGCGCAGTATAAGGATGGCCAAAAGATCGACCTTGAATGGATAAACGGCGCCGTTACCGCGACCATAATAAAAGATAAGGCGGTGGATATGGAATTCGGCACTGGCGTAATGACCATAACGCCTTGGCATGACCCCGTAGACTTCGAAATAGCTGAACGGCACGGTTTGGACAAGGAACAAGTTATCGACGAGCAAGGCAAGCTATTGCCGATCGCAGGAGAATTTGCTGGCCAACATATAAAAAAGGCCAGACCTCTAATTGTCGAGAAGCTCCAGAAGAAGGGATTGGTTGATAAGATCCAGCTTGATTACAAGCATGTCGTCAGGACTTGCTACAAGTGCGGTACGATCATCGAACCACAGATAAAGAGCCAATGGTTCGTAAAGATGAAGCCTTTGGCGGAAAAAGCTCTTGAAAAGATAAGGTCAAAGGAAATCCAATACATTCCTGACCATTACGAGAAGATCACCATTCACTGGCTGGAAAATATCATCGACTGGAATATCTCCAGGCAGATCGTTTGGGGCATACCTATTCCTGCCAAAATTTGCATGAAGTGCGGCGAAGGCTATGTGGATTTGGAGAATAAGCTGACTAAATGCGAAAAGTGCGGCGGCGAGCTGATCGCAGACAAGGATACCTTCGATACCTGGTTCTCTTCGGGCCAATGGTCTTTTGCTTCTCTGGGCTTTCCGGACAGCAATGACTTCAAGGCCTACTATCCGACCGACGTCATGGAAACTGCCGGCGAGATCATCTTCTTTTGGGTTTCCAGGATGATAATGCTGGGGCTTTATGTTACTGGCAAGGTCCCTTTCAAAACAGTCTACCTTCATGGTTTGGTCTTGGATGCCAAAGGCCAAAAGATGAGTAAAAGCAAAGGCAATGTTATCAATCCGCTTGACCTGACGGGGAAGTTTGGCACGGACGCTTTCCGCATGGGATTGGTCATTGGCAATACCCCTGGAACCTCTTTGGCACTTTCTGAAGACAAGGTCACCGCTTATAAGAAATTCGTGAATAAGCTCTGGAATATCACTCGTTTCGTGCTGACTTCTGTCGAAGGCACGGAATTGAATGCCGAATTCAAAGACTGGAGCGTGACTGACGCTGAACTAAAAAAGGAAATCGATGTCATAATCGAAGATATTACCAAAGACATGGATAATTTCCGCTTCTACATGGCTGGCGAGAAGATGTATCACTACGCTTGGCACAGATATGCGGATGTAATTCTGGAAGAGAGCAAAAAAGTGCTAAAAGAGGGAAGTGAGCAGGAGATAAATTCCAGAAAACAGTTCCTGCTCTATGGTTTTGAGAAAATACTCAAGGTTCTGCATCCATTCATGCCTTTTGTGACCGAGGAAATATGGGCGAGCATGCCTAAGTCTGGCAAACGGCTCATGATGGTGGAAAAATGGCCCTGACTATCCACAGCTACGGCATCCGTTACATGATATTATTATGGTGCTATTAATGACGCTTATCTTTTAAATATATTATGAAAAATAAAATCCTAGCCGGAGCGATCTTGTCTGTTGCCATCTCCTTGTTCGGTTTCCAGGCTGTGTTCGGACAATCGCCCAGCCCGTCTCCTCATTCACCGGACATTAATGGCGACGGTTGCGTCGATATGACAGATTTCAACCTTGAAAATGCCCAAGTTGCTGCCAGAAGCGGCAATATGAGATACGATATCAACGGAGACGGCAGGGTTGATATTGCTGATTCGCGTTTGGTCGTCACTTCGTTCAATAATCCCGGCGGCACGCCTTGCGTTTCTCCGTCGCCGTCGCCCTCATCTTCTCCCTCTTCATCGCCGAGCTCTTCGCCTTCTCCCAGCTCATCGCCCGGACCGCTTTCCGTCACCATCACAAGCCCGACCGATGGCCAGAGCTTCAATGCCTCGCCGATCGGCTTTACCGTGAGCACGGTGGGAACTGGCATACAGAGGGTTGAATACTATGAAGATGGAGTCATGATAGATACCACATCCGCATCCCCGTATGACTTTACTTGGCCTATCAGCTCTTCCGATAACGGCACCCACAGCTTCATCGCAAAGATCTACAACGGCGCCGCCGCTGCTTTCTCGACTAATACCGTCAAGCTTACGGTTGCGATAGCCAAGGGCGGCGACCTCTTCGGCTGGGCATGGTCATCGAACATCGGATGGATCAACATGAATTGCTCGCAGGCGAACCCGTCGCCATCGCCAGGACCTACTCCTGGACCTAGCGGCGGCTGCAGCTCTTCGAGCTATAAGGTCACGGTTGATGGACAGGGTAATATGACGGGCTATGCATGGTCTCCTAACGTCGGCTGGATACAGTTCGGCGGGCTCGCTGGCCAGAATGTGAATGGAATAACGACCGCGGATGCCAAGGTGAATCTTGTTAATCCCAATCAAGGTAAAGTTTCTGGATGGATTCGCGCTTGCGGCGGCACAGTTCCTGGCGACTGCTCGAGCATGACAGCTAGGAGCGACGGCTGGGATGGCTGGATAGAGCTGTCAGGAAACAACCACGCATCGCCAGACCTCACGTGGGCAAGCGGCGTGACGATGGCGCCTTCGTCGGGAAATTTTGGCGGATATGCCTGGGGAGGACCAGTGGTAGGCTGGATACAATTCAATGCCAATAATTCGACGACTTATGAAGTCTCTTGCCCGGGCTGTACGGGAGGATCTCTAGGACCGCCGTCGATAACTTCATGTAACGGCGCGCTCATCGCTCAAAGCGCCTCATTGCCTTATGCTGGAACAAACTTGTCTATACCTGCCAATGTCGCGGTGACGACTGGAGGCGCAGGTCCGGCATACAAGTTCCGGTGGATAGACACCAGTGATACCGCGGCAAGCACGAACAGCGGCTACGTAACAGGCGGCGGCCCTGGCCAAAACAATAATGCCGCCGATACATTGCCTATTCCCGCGAATAGCATGGATCAAGCCCGTTACGACACCATCAGCGTCCAAGCCCAAGATTCCGCCGGCACCGCTATGGTCAATCCTTACGCCTGCGGAACCGTGCGAGTAGCGCCGAATCCGGGTGGTACCCCACCAACGGGAGGAAGCGGCAACGATGGAAATGTGCATTTGCTCATCGGAAGCGCAGGCAATACGCCTGGGGCTAGCACGTTGTCTGTAAAGGCTGGCCAAGCGTTCGCGCTAAAGTGGGTGATTCCAGATGGAGCAAAATGTAGTACTCTTACTCAAGATAGTACGGGTGCAAATGTGGCGATCTCGAAGTGGCAGGCTGTATTCGCAACACTAAAGCTCGACGTCAGCGTCAATCCTAGGCAGATTGCAGATAATATGACGACATCAAAATCAGACGGAGTAACTTCAAAGGCGTATACTTTCTCCCTCAAGGGTTGTGTTGATGGAATTGGAGTACCTCTTGATGATGGCACGGGTCAAGACCCTCATGCTGTATTGCATATAAGCGCTTCTTCGCTGATAGAAATATAAGGATAGAAATATAAGAAAAGTTCTAATTATTAATAAATCAAAAAAACCTCTGATGTCGATCATCAGAGGTTTTCGCGTAGTGCGGATTGGTTACCACACTGTAGTCCTAAAGAAAAGACGAGGCAAGCCAGGATACAAGGGTATCGTCACCTCGGTTTCATCGGAGAAACCATCGATGGCTGTAGCCTGCGTCCAAGTGATCAAGTCTTCCGAAGATTCGATCACCGTGTAAGCGCTCTCCGCTCCGAATACAGTCAAACCTTTCGGTGAAAACTGGAACTTTGCGGAATTTGCGACTTCATCACCGTTTTGGGTATACACCTTCGTGACACCTCCAGCCTTGATGGTGAATCTGGCTGGCAGACTGTTGGTGGAATACCATTCATTGAAGAAGACAACGTACGGCGACGTGAATTCTTTTGGTACCGTTAAGTTGGCTGTCTTTCGGAGGACGGTACGCACGCTGTTTGTCCAAGTGAAGAGGTAAACAGTGCTATCATCAGGTTCATTGGCGAACCGATCAGAGCTTGTTTCTACTCTCACAGAGAAGCTTTCTAGGTCGCTGATCCTTAGGGGTGCCGCGGTGTACGACAGTTCAAGGTTAGAAAGTCCAACAGTGGTCATTTCTGACAAATGATCGACCTTCCCGAACAGTACAAGAGCTGTTGCTGATATAGCTGCATTGTCCCCATAAAGGAAGCCGACTGGAAAGTCGTAAGTCACCTTTGCCCCTTGATCGGTTAGATCGGAGAGGTCGACGTAAAGCTGCTCCTGGTAAACTGTGATGTTATCAATATAATCTTGATACGATCCAAATTTGTTGAATTCGACAGGTGGAGTAAACGGTATGCCTGGATTTCCGGAGCTGTCGGTCCATGAAGCGGAAAACCCGCTAAATATCGTGACGTTCGTGTCTTTGCCTCCTGAAAAAATCCAGTTGAAGTAATTCGTCGTGCTGCCGACCATTTCAAGCCGGTCAGGCAACGGGTAGGTTATCGAGACCAAGTTGGCCGAGTTTTGCCCCTCCGCAGTAAACGTCACGGAGAGGGCAGTGAGGGCGATCGCGAAGATCGCCAGGAAACCGAAGTTATGATTTTTCATCACAACCCTTTCTTTTTGCGTTTTGGCGGAGGACACGACAGTGCCCGCACACAAAACAGGTTAGTTGATTTGAAGCTTTGCCTCGTGTTTTCAACGAGCACACACTTCCTATCTACCGTCAAGCATAGCATAGGTTACGGGGTTTGTAAAGGGGGAGGTTATCAACAGGGTGGGGATAAGTAAACAGATTGGTATATAATCAAGGGATGTTCATAGTATTTTTACTATTGATCAGTATCGCACTCATCACGATTACAACCATAATCGCCGTAATATTTTTTGTACGAGACATGTTTACGCGTGACGTGCCTTTTTTGCCTATAAGAAAGGATGTATTAAAAATAATAATTGATACACTACAACTTTTTGAAGGCGATATTTTTTACGACTTGGGTTCTGGAGACGCACGAGTGCTCATTCACGCAGTCAAACAGGTGCCGGGAATTAGAGCAATAGGTATTGAGAATGGAATTATACCTTTTATCATCTCGTCTATAAAAATTTGCAGATTGCCGGTTGATATTCGTTTCGAGAATATACTTAATAGCTATATTTCAGATGCAACACATATATACTGTTATCTCGTACCAAATTTTTTGGAAAAAGTTCAAAAGAAAATAATACGAGAATGTAAAAAGGGCACAAAAATTATCTCATGCGACTATCCTTTTTTAGATTTAATGCAAGTAGATAAGATATCGATATCAACTGAAAGAAGTTCAATTATGAGAATCTTGTATATTTATACGATTTAAAAAACTTTCCCAATTTAAGTTTGGGAAAGTTCTCGCGTCTATTCGTTGTTGATATGGCCGATTTTTTTAAGCTTGTCACTTCCGCAATTCGGGCAGTTTCCATTATCTGGATCGCAGTCTTTGCAATGTACGCAGTCGCATTCTCGGCAACGCCAGATTGAGTCACCATCGTCATTTTTTCCGCATCGTGGGCATTCCGAAAACTCATCATCTTCATCTGAATCTTCATCTGCCTCGCTGTTTGGGTCGATACTGCCAATCTTGCGCATCTTGCTGCTGTTACATTTTGGGCAGTTTCCATTATCTGGATCGCAGTCTCGGCAATGCACGCAACCACAATCGCCACATGACCAGATTTCGTCGTCTTCCGTATCATTACCGCAATTCGGACATTTCGAATATGTCGACATAAAACACCTCACAATTCATGGTTAGTTTCTTTTTGTGATATTAGACTACATATTCGCCGTGTCATACATGACATTTATCCACAGCCCCGATTGACGCCGTAAAATACGGTGCTAGTGTGTGCATGTCTGTAAGATATCAGATTAAAAATAACAAAATGAAGAACAAAATCGTAGCTACAGCGCTTTTGGTTGCATCGGTATCGTTGCTTGGTTATCAGGCGGTTTTCGGCCAGACTTCCGCTCCGAAGTCTTCGGATGTGAATGGTGATGGATGTGTAGACATGAAGGACATGCTCATCGTAAAGGCACAAGTCGACGCGCGCAGCACTAACCTCGCTTATGACATCAACGGCGATGGCAAAGTCGATATCGCCGATGTCCGCTATGTAGTCGTCCATTTCGACGTCCCAGGAGGCTCGCATTTCACGCCTTGCCCGTTCAAGTCTGTGCCGAAGCAGGTGTAGTCCCATAAAAAATGTGGTGAGCAGACCGGCAGTTAAAGCTGCCGTTTTTTGCTAAATATTGACATATTCCAATCTAGACGTAGACTATTATCTGGTAGAACATTGAGAGCCTAACGTTAGTTCTTTGTGTCGACTACCTGTCGGTGAACAAAAAAAGTAGTTGTAATATCATATAAGTATGAAAACAGGGATAGCTGTGAGCGGTGTTGACACACCGCCGCATAATCAAGTCTGTCAGCAACGGCATTCCGTTCCACTTGCTACAGTCTTGCAGTATCAAAACAGTGCCGTAGTCGCTCGTATTGCTAAGGACTTGACGTTGACACAAACGGAAGCGGAACAATTGTTTCGTGACACCCTTATGTTCCTATGGCTGGCGGCCAAATTTGGAGGTGTAGTTCCTCCTCCGCAAATTGACGAGGGTTGGCACGCCTTCATCCTTTTTACTAAAGGATTATCAGGAATTCTGTCACGAGCAATTCGGAATGTTTCTTCATCATCGGCCGCGTCGTCCTGAAGATAAGCCAGATGGAGGAAAGCTACGAAAACGAACTCAATCGCTTGTGGGTGAGTATCTGGGCGATGGTCTGGGAGTTAATTGGACCTACAAAGTTCTGGCCAGCGGTGATTGCGAACAATCCTGTGCCCCAAGCCGGGATTGTAACAGTCAATAAGTAGGTGGCAATGCCATCTTTATCAGCATCACGTGCTACAAGGATGTTATAATCTTAGTAGCACCTTTTTTATGAAGCAAAACTACATACACAAAATGATCGAATTTGGGCTTCTTGCTAAAGCAGGAAAGGTCCTTGATCTTGGCTGCGGTAAAGGCGCGGACTCCATATTGCTTGCACAGAAAGGATATGAGGTAACTGCTGTTGATATAAAAAAACAAAGCTTCGAAGACCCAAAAATAGCTTTCATTCAAAGCGCTATCGAATCTTTTGATATTAAAAAAAATACATATGCGGCGATAATTGCGCGTAATGTATTGCCTTTTGTAAACGATAAAAATAAAGTCGAGCGTATTTTAAAAGTTATGACGGAAGGCCTTACCGAAGAAGGTTGCATGTTCCTTACAGTTTTTGGGGTGAAAGATGATTGGTTCGGAAAAGAACATATGAGTTTTTTTGCTGAAGCTGAGATCGATTTGATCGTGAGCAAGCTTCCTATAAAGGTTTTTGAGAAAAACGCTATGGAAGGTTTCGGTTTGACCATGTCAAAAGACATCAAATATTGGAATGTATTTAGTTATATATGCACAAAGAAGGTCATTCGCTAGGCAAAATCTGCAACATTGCTCGGAGTCATTGCAACTATGATATGGAAATAAAATCAACTCTTACAAATCGCCTCGGGCAAGTGCTCAAGGTCATATATCGTGAAAGTGACCCATTGGAAGGTCTTGAAGGTAAGGTTTTAAAGGGAGTGCATGCCTTCTGTTTTTGTGAAGGCAAGTTTGTAGTCGTCTATGCGCCATCGAAGAAATATTGGACACCGCCGGGCGGAGGCATTGAAACTGGAGAGACCTATGAAGAAGCTGTTATTCGTGAAGTTAAAGAAGAGACGAATATGAAGGTTTTATATCAGCAACTCATCGGTTATCAAGATATATATGAGCCTGACATAATAGTCCGTCAAACGCGATCATTTTGCATTGTTGAGCCGTATGGGCCTTTTGTAAAAGATCCGGATGGAGATATCACCGAGATCAAACTGATAGATCAAAATGATTATAAAAAGTATTTTGATTGGGGCAACGTAGGTGAAAGGGTTATGCAAATGGCTCTTGAGGAATTATCTGCAAACAAGCATTATCATGTATAAGCTAATGTTTTTGTGATATATTACACGAATGGATTCAAAAATCTCATCTTTTGTTTTGCCTAACGGCCTAACCGTGGTAAGCATTTATAAGCCATATAGCCCAAATGTCTCTTTTAGCCTTAGATTGATGGCTGGCAGCATATACGAAAAAAAAGATGAGATCGGTGTGGCGCATTTTTTGGAACATATCGTATTCGATGGCACAGAGAAGTATCCAGATGAAAAAAAGTTAGCCGAGCTTATCGATGAGCGCGGGGGATATCGGAATGGCATAACAAGCAGGGAAACTGTTGAATATGTCGTCAAGGTACTCAGAGAAGACGCGGATGTCGGATTTGAGTATCTTTCCCAGATCGCCTCTTCGCCTTTGATGCGCGAAAATGACATAGAAAAACAGAAGAAGATTATTGAGCAGGAAATTTATCGATTCAAATCTGATCCTATGACGCTCGCACCTAGATTGATATATTCTGCAATATTTCCCAATACTCGTTTAGAAGCACTTAGTTCTGGAGACGTAGAGGATATAGCAAAGATTTCAAGAGATTCTATTCACGGATATTTTTCCAAAACTCATGTCGCTAAAAACATGGTTTTGTGCGTAAGCGGAAACATTTCTGAAGAAGTCTTGCGCGGATCGGCAGAAAAATATTTTGTAAATATTAGCTCCGGGCATGAAATGGGCAAAATAGATATAGACGTGCCTATGAAGGATGGCCAAATTGTGTCGAAAGTTCCGGGATTAAAGCAGTCAACGTTGGCCATCGGCTACTCGTCTTTCCAGATTAGATCGGCCCATCGGTATGCAGCAGATCTAATATCGGCTATTCTTACGAAAGGCAAGTCTTCAAGGTTGGTCTATGAAATAAGAGAAAAAAGGGCGATGGCATATGCAGTTAATAGCAGTAATTATTCCGGAAGAAACTTCGGTGCCTTTGTGGTGCAGGTTGGCTTGGCACAGGACAAGGTCCCAGAATGTCAAAGCATTATTTTGAATGAAATAAAAAGATTAAGTACAGAGACATTATCTAGCGCGGAATTAGCGAAGGCAATATCTTTCATCAAAGCAAACATGGCTTTTTCTTTTGAGAATTCTTTAGCAGAAGCCTCATATTATTCTGGATCTTGGTGCGCTACAGGCAATATCGTGTCTGTTGAAAAAGAAATTTCAAATTATGGAACGGTGAATCCATTGGAAATTCTAGAAACAGCGAAATTGTTGTTTTCCAAGAAACCTGCAATATTGACTATTCTTGCCTAGCTTGACTTTTTTCTACTTGACATACCTAGGATTATGCTAGTAGACTAATAATGCAGGTAACCTCAAATGAGGGAGAACGGACAGCTGTTTGACTGCTGTAGCTCGTAAAAACAAAAAAATCTAAGACAGATCTTATGATTAAAATTCATCTAAATGGTGACGACGATGGTCCCGATCACGATGATTACGGTGACGAAAGTTCACCATAGTCTCGTTGCAATCAATAGTTGGGGGTTGGTAGAAATACCAGCCCTTTTTTTATGCTAAAATCATCCCATGAAAGGCAAGAATATAGTCATTACCGGCGCTAGCCGCGGACTGGGCAAAGCGATGGCAGAAGTTGCTATGAAGCGCGGAGCAAAGGTCATGGCCTCCGCCAGAAGCGAAAAGGATCTGGAGGCACTGGCAAAAGAGATAGGGGCAGTTCCATTCAAGGCTGATGTGACCAAAGAAAAGGAAATGATCGCTTTGGCCAAGGCGGCCGTCAAAGAATTTGGTCATATAGACATCTGGATCAACAATGCCGGCGTGTGGTTGCCGCGAGGACCTATAGAAGATGCCGATATGGATAGGGCACATGAATTAATCGAGGTAAATCTTTTTGGCACTATGTATGGCACGCGTGCGATTTTGCCGTACTTCAAGGAAAAGGGAAGTGGAATTATTGTGAATGTGGTATCGACCGCGGCATTGGTGGGACGGCCGAATTCCTGCGTCTACTCTGCTAGCAAATGGGCGGCGCGAGGATTCACCGATTCTTTGCGAGAAGAGGTCAAGGCTATGGGTATCAAAGTAATTGGAATTTATCCTGGAGGAATAAAAACTGACCTTTTCAATGAGCAAAAGCCTTCGGAATATGACGACTTCATGGATCCGTATGAGACAGCCGTGAAGATCTTGGATAATTTGGCAAAACAAGATCCCGATGTGGAGATGGTATTGAAGCGACCCGGACAGTCGTAATGCCTTGAAAAACCTGAATCAAATCAGAAAAAAGATCGACGGCATCGATGGCAATATCGTGAAGCTTATTGCCAAACGCTTTTCATACCTGCCTGCAATAACAAAATACAAGAAGGAGCTCGGTTTGCCATTGAAATGCGCCAAAAGGGAGCTTGAGATCTTGATTCGCTTGGAAAAGCAGGCAAAAGCTCTCAAAATCGAGCCTGATGCCATAAAAAGCATATTTATAGCTATTTTCAAGCAATCGCGCGCGATTCAGAAGGAATTGAAACCCTGAATATTATGTGCCATAATAGAGAAAATGAAACATTTATCAGCCTCGGATTTTTTTGGCATCCTGAAAAATAAAAAGAGCGCCTATTGGGAAAAAGAACAGGCGGCTTATATGCTGGAACAGTTTCATGGTTGCGCAAAGCACATACCAGCGTACAAGGATTTTTTGCGAAAGAATGGGGTCAAGCCGGAAATGGTGAGGAGCTATAGCGAGCTCGATGACCTGCCGCCAGTCGGCAAGGATTCCTATCTGCGCAAATTCCCATTGGAAAAGCTCTGCTACGACGGAACCTTGAAGGAACAATCCCTGGTCTTTACATCTACGTCGGGCTCCACGGGAGCGCCTTTTTATTTCCCGCGGAATGGCATCTTGGACGAGCAGTCGTCGATGTGCCACGAAGCCTTTTTGCGCAATTCTAAGCTGGATTCCAAGAAGTCCACCCTAGTTCTAGTTTGCTTTGGCATGGGCGTCTGGATCGGCGGCGTCATCACCTATCAGGCGTTCAAAAAGATCACGGAGCGCGGCTGGAACCTGTCTATCCTGACGCCTGGCGTCAATAAAAAAGAGATCTTCGCGGCCATGAAGAATCTGGCGCCGCACTATGACCAAATCATCCTAGCCGGCTATCCGCCATTCATGCGCGATGTCATAGAAGAAGGAGAGGCTGAAGGCATACGCTGGAAAAGCTTCGATATGCGGCTCATCTTTGCCGCGGAAGCATTCTCCGAGGATTTTCGCGAGTATCTGATGAAAAAAACGGGCATCAAAGAGCCTTACCGCCATACTATGAATATCTATGGCAGTGCCGATCTGGGCACGATGGCGACGGAGACTCCGCTTGCCATCTTGGTCCGCAGGCTGGCGCTCAAGAAACCCAAGCTCTACAGAAAGCTTTTCAAGGAAGCGCACCGCTTGCCGACTTTGGCGCAATTCAATCCGCATTTCATAAATTTCGAGGAGATCGACGGGCATATCTATATCACTGGCAACAATATCTTGCCCTTGGTGCGCTATGAGATCGGCGACAATGGCGGCGTGAGGACTTACGACGGCGTCGCGGAAATATTCAAGTCGGAGGGTTTCAATCTAGAAAAGGAAATAAGAAAAGCTGGCATAAAGGATACGGTCACAGAATTGCCTTTCGTATATGTCTACGAGCGGAGCGATCTCTCTGTGAAGCTTTATGGCGCCATCATATATCCGGAGCATGTGAAATATGGACTGGAGAGGTCGGCGCGCCTGCAAAAATATCTTACTGGCAAATTCACGCTCTTTACCAAGTATGACAAGGACCATGGCGAATATCTGGAATTGAACCTGGAATTACGTCCGGATACCAAGGAGAACAAAAAATTAGCGAAAGAAGTCATAAAATGTGTTTCTGCCAGTTTGGCGGAAAAGAGCGCCGAGCACAAGAACAACTTCGACCTGCTGGGCAATAAAGTCCTGCCGCGCGTGGTCTTCTGGCCGCATGGGCACCCGGAGCACTTCCAGACAGGGATCAAGCAGAAGTGGGTGAAGAGATAGGAAAGTTGTATAATACCGGCATACAAATTAACTGCCAAATATGGAAAAGAACAAGCGAAATATAAAGAAAATCGGCGCTGTGAAGGTGGGACATAAGCCCATTTTATTGGATTTGGGCAAAAAAGCGGATCAAAAAAAGCTCGATAAATTATTCTCTGACAAAAAGATCCAGCGCGTCTCTGACGATTATCGCGAGCAACTCTTGGAACTATTCGGCGTGAAGAATCCGAGTCAGGTATACGCTCCAGAATTCAAGGCCAAGTTCGAGAAACACTACAAAGAGCTGGAAAAGAAAACGCCTTTTATCGAGCAGGGCAACTGGGTTTACTTCCCTTGGAGTTCGACGCTAGTCCACATCTTGCCTGAAGAAGACTTTTGGCTGGTAAGGACCGCGAGGAATAAGAATCTGATCAACAATGAGGAGCAGGAGAAGTTTTATAATTCAACCATTGGGATTGGCGGACTTTCTGTCGGCTCGAGTGTCGCTTTTGCTATCGTTCTCCAAGGCGGCGCAAAACATTTGAAACTGGCAGACATGGACCGCTTGGCGCTTTCCAATACCAACAGGATATTGATGGGAGTAGACAATCTGGGCGCACTGAAAGTGGAAATGGCGGCCAGGCGCATTTATGAGATCAACCCATACGCCGAGATTGAAATATTCCCTGAAGGCTTGAACAAAGGGAATATGGACAAATTCTTCAAAGGCCTTGATGTCGTAGTCGATGAGCTCGATAATCTTGCGGTCAAATACCTGATCCGCGAACATGCTAAAAAGAATAAGTTGCCAGTCGTCATGGCTGCAGATAACGGTGACAATGCCGTAGTAGATGTCGAGCGGTATGATCTCGAACCTAATACGCCTTTCTTTCACGGACGCATGGGCGAAGTTTCATTCGAAATGCTCTCCAAGCTCGACAAGTTCGGCATAGGCAAGATGATAACCAAGCACGTAGGGACGGAGAATGTTACAGAAAAGATGCAGCAGTCGCTTCTTGAAATGGGCAAGACCATCGTCTCCTGGCCGCAACTCGGCGGCGCGGCTCTCATAAACGGCGCGGCGGTGGCTTATTGCATCAGAAAGATCTTGAACGGCCAAGAATTGGAAAAGAACCGGTCGCTCATCTCGTTGGATGAGAAGCTCATACCGAGCTATAACAGCAAAGAGGAAGTAGAGAAGCGCCAGAAGATCGCGGACTCATTCAAGAAGATTTTTGGCCTATAATATTTATACACCTTTATCAATCTCGTGAAAGACGACATAGAAAAAATAATAACCGATGGCATATATGCTCCTTCCGGCGAGAATTGCCAGCCGTGGCGATTCGTCGTGAAGGGCAATGTTATTGAAGTTTTTAATCTTCCCGAGCTTGATAAATCTTTATACAACTACAAGCAAAAAGGTTCATACGTCGCTCACGGCGCGCTCATCGAGAACATAGTCATAAGCGCATCTCGGAGGGGCTATTCATCATCCGTGCAAATATTCCCTAGAGCTGAAGAGAATCTCATCTCGGCGATTACGCTTACGAAAGCAGAAGCCAAGAATGAGCCGCTTTTTCCATTCGTAGTAAAAAGGCATACCAATCGCAAAGATCACAAGCAGAAGAAGCTCAACACCGAACAAAAGAATGCACTGACTAGCGCCGCCAAGGAAGGGAAGCTGGGAGAGCTGACTATTATCGACGACAAAGTTTCCATGGATAAGCTCGGCAAAGCATTGGCGGTGAACGAGCAGGTGATATTCGAGAATAAAAAGCTGCATGACTTCTTTTACGAGCACATTCTTTGGAAGGAGGATGACCAATATAAGGCTGGAGGTTTTTACATCAAGACTCTGGAATTCCTGCCGCACCAGCTGAAAGGCGTCAAGCTATTCAAGGCTTGGCCTATTCTTAAATTGCTGAATAAGATCGGAAAAGTCTCTCGCGTCATCGCCAAGGAAAATAGCGAGAAATATGCCAAGTCCGGCGCGTTGGGAATCATTACCGTGAATGGAAACGCGAACAAAGATTACGTTAATGCAGGCAGGGTCGCCGAACGAGTCTGGCTCACAGCGACCAAGCTTGGAATAAGTGTGCACCCTTGCACCGGCGTGCTCTACTTCATGGAAAATATAAGAGACCACAATGAAAAGGAGTTTTCGCTAGAGCACCAAGATGCCATCAGACGTGCATATGCGGACATAATAAAGACTTTTAAGGTATCCGGAAAAACAACACCCATGCTTTTCCGCCTAGGCTTCGCCGAAGAGGCGAGCGCCAAGGCGATGAGGATGAATCCCGAAATTAAATATTTGACGTAAGTATATATTTACTGTATAAAGTAATAAACTTAGCGCGACAGCCTGCATAAAGTAGGCTGTCTTTGACAAAACAATAACAAAAGAAGAGAGAAAGTATGAAGATGAATGTAACCTTAAGCATGGCGGTAACGAGCGTTTTCGCGCTCTTGGTATCAGTTACGCGGTTAGTCAGCCAAACACAAATGTATACTCTGGTTGATATCGATCCAACATCCGCTTACTCGTTGGTTGAGGCAAATGCCATCAATGCCAACGGTGAAGTCGCGGGTGATTTCTTGCTCGCTGGTAGCCCGATCAGGCATGCATTCCTGTATAAAAATGGAACAATGAGTGATATCGGCACATTTCAGGGCTATCAAAGCATGGCTAATGGAATCAACGATGTTGGCCAAGTCGTCGGCAATCTAAAGGTTGAAGGCGGCATCGGCAGGGCATTTCTGTATTCGAATGGTTCGATGGTCATGCTCGATACTCTGGGGGGTTCCGGAAATAGTGCGATGGCGATCAATAACTATGGTCAAATTGCCGGATCTTCCCAGCTCGCTGGCAACAATAGTTCGCATGCCTGCATATATGAGAATGGTTCGATTCTTGACTTGGGCACTTTGGGGGGAACTAATAGTACCGCCTTTGCTATCAATGACCACGGAGAAGTTGTTGGCTACTCGGATCTATCGAATGGTTCTAGCAAAGCTTTTTTGTACTCGAATGGCTCTATCAAAAAGCTGGATGGTCTTGAAAATCCCTCAGGAATCAATAACCTTGGCCAAGTGCTAGGTTACAGTTATATATCCGATCCTGTATTAACAATATTTCATTCTTTCTTATATGAGAATGGAACTGTGCGGGATCTGGATAATGCTGGTACTCAAGGCTTTGCGAACGGAATCAATGACTCTGACCAAATTGTCGGAGTATCGTTTGTCGGACAAACTTCAGAGGCTCGACTATACTCGAATGGTTCGTGGAAATATCTGAAGGATCTATCCATCGTCAACGGAACAGGTTGGACGTTCTACTCTGCCAATGCCATAAACAATCGCGGACAAATAGTTGGCAATGGAAAGAATCCATCTGGACAAGGACACGCGTTCTTGCTCAACCCGATTCCTATAGGCGCAGTCGAAACGGTCAGCAACGCCAAGCCGGCACAGCCGACTTACGGCAATCTGCCGGTAAAGGATCCGACGAAGGACAGTTTGGTGGTGGTGACGCATGGGTGGCAACCATTTCCATTTCCACCAGACATCGGATGGGTAGATAAGATGTCGAGCAACATTGATACATATTTATCCAATCATATGATAAACAACTGGCAAGTCTATGGCCACAAATGGGTTGACGGTGCGTGGAAGCTAGATCCATCAGATGCGCTTGTCAACGCGATAAAGGAAGGAAAAACTCTAGGCGAAAGTATTGTAGCTCAAGGGTGGACACACGTTCACTTCATCGCTCACAGCGCTGGAGCTGCATTGATTCAAACAGCCACTGACGTGATAAAGAAGCCGGGGTCGGCTTCGTTTTCTACGGTAGTTCACGAAACATTCTTGGATGCCTTTGTCGGCTCCAATTTTGCAGGTATAACTACTTACGGTAGAGGTGCGGATTGGGCAGACAGTTACTTCACTCGCGATGGGCAGACTGAAATTGATCCGTTCGTAAGCCTCTTCGTCATAGCCCCTTACACAGAATCGCCTGTGTTCCATTCATACAACGTGGACGTCACGTTTCTCGATCCTCATAAGTCGAGCTATGCAAAGTTCGTCTCGCTGGCGAGTGGGGATCAAATCATTGAAACGTGCCACGACACCGAAACTACACACGGATGGCCGATAGACTTTTACACGAATACAATAGTGGGAAATGTTACATCGAACTATGCCGGTTTCGGTTTTCCTCTAAGCGAGGAAGGTGGCAAGTGGGATTCGAGATCAGAATACGTAACGGGAAACGGCACGGACATTCATCGGGATATACCAACACAAATACTCGGCATTCCCGACTCTGTTTGTGGTGCTATTGCACAGCTAAATCCTCAAGCGTATCCAGATACTCCTATTGATATTGCTCAAGCATCATCCGCAGACAGTCAAACCGGCTCTCTGCAGAAGCGGTCCGGTTCAGTCGCTCTATATTCCGGTTCGCCGGTTTGGACAGCAATGTTCGTATCGAGTACAAACCCCGTTAATTTTGTTTCATTCGACGCAGAATTCACGGATACCAATTCAGCCCAGGGGCTGCTATCTGTTTACTGGGACACAAATACTATAGGGACTCTGGATGAAAGAGTTGTCTTATCAGAATTCCAGCATTATTTGTTTAAGTTTCCGAACGCAGCTCCCAATAGTTTGCACATGCTAGGTTTCCGTCTCGATCCATTCACAGTTGCGCATTCGAGCATATTGCTTACAAACATCGTGCTCAATCAAGTCGGCGTCAGTCGACCGTTCTCGCTGTCCGTAACTACTAACATGGTTAATGGACTGCGGTTGCTACGGTTAGATGGAGAAGCTGGATTCAACTACAATGTCCAGGCATCGTCTAACCTCGCCAGCACCAACTGGACTCAAATCGCTATCCTGGCGAATACCAACGGCACGGTGTTTTTCTACGACCGTGACTCAACAAATTACCTTCAACGGTTCTACCGAGCGGTAGTCCCGTAGTTCTATATAGTTCTTTCACAGAGCTCGCTTCGGCGGGCTCTTTTTTATTGACAATTACACCGTGTTCCTAGACCATCCAAGCTGTTGCCCAAAAATAATATGCAACAGAAAGAAGTAGCGCTATTATTTCAAGGAGTGTAATAATATTACCAACCAGAATGGATTTATCAGCTTTAAGATTTTTATAACCAAAAAATATTGCTATTACAAAGAATATAAAATATGGCCATATATATAAGTCATACAAAATAGTCGAAACAACGTGCGATTGGGGTGGGTTCATGATTAACTCCCTTCCTAAAGATAACCACAAAAATATCCATAGAGGAGCTACCACAAAAAAACCAAGAGATAGGAACACGTTTTTATATTTATCCATGATATTGATATTTTAACATATAAAACTATATTTTGATATTCACAGAGTCCATCTTCGGGTGGACTCTTTTTTATTTAGCTAGTTACAGTACTCCATTTAAAAGCAAAAGCATAAAAAAACAAAAAAAACAATAAAGCTAATATTCCGATAA
Source organism: uncultured Candidatus Saccharibacteria bacterium (assembly GCA_964555555.1). Lineage (GTDB taxonomy): Bacteria > Patescibacteriota > Minisyncoccia > Phycocordibacterales > PALSA-1337 > C7867-002. The sequence continues at coordinate 22,993 of CAZKSQ010000002.1, forward strand.
TTCCCAAGGCAGTACCTATCCAAGTTGACTCTTTTGAATCAACACTCTTGGAAGCGAAAAATACTCCGAGTGCGAGCAACAACAGGCATGGGACAAAAAGGATACCAATCGATATTTGTACGATCAAAAAAGATTCAGGCGCGGGAAAAAATACTAACCAATATGGACCAACGACAGATGAATATAGCAAATACCATATAAAAACAAAAAAATAAGAACTTAATGACAGTAGAGTATTTTTATATTTTTGTGTAGATATCATATGTCGAATTATAACTACCCATCCTACAAATGACAAACACGTTGGTGGATAACAATATGACTATTTATAAGCATCTCAGTAACTGTTGATATCCTTTGCAGACTTTGGGATGAGAACTATGTCATAATAAACGTATGGAAAACACTTCACCTGAGACGCAAGCACTCTTATCAAAAGAGCCTGATAATCTGTTGCAAAAGGGTATTTCTACGTGGAAATTCAAAATAATAAAGTGTACAGGATGGATGGCAATAGCTATTGCATGTTTTAAAATAGCATATGATTCATATTGGGTCGCGGTTGGAATCGATTATCTATATAAAGGAATATTGGACGCATATCAACCGGGGTTTGCGATAACCATTGTGGTATATGCAATATCTTTCGTGTACATTGTCCTTGGCAAGAGAGTGACCCATCCAAGAGACATAAATTTGCGGATACATATTCGCATACTTCTGATTCTGTCACTTGTTATAGGTATATACGAAGTTATACGGCCAAACTCTTTTGGTTACCTCCTGTTGTTCTTGGCTATATCTCTTATGATTTCAGATTATATCGTAGGTTCCCTTAGAAAATCAGAAGAATATAACGGTCATTTAACGACTTCTGCATATAGGATTAACAAAAAAGGATGGGTAATTATATTTGTCTTTACAGCGATTTTAGTTGCTATTATGCCTGCATTAGAAAAGAAAGTTTCTCCAGTCATCGTCTGGAAGAGCTATCAGGATACCGGTTGGGGCTTTCAATTGTCATATCCGTCGCAATTTCGTCTAGTGAGCCAAGATGACAATCAAAACGGTCCGTTGCATTATTTTATTCCACAGAAGACATATGCAGAATCTGGTTACGTTGGCAAATTACTTGAAATCGCAGATGTTGATGGCACTTCAACATTACGGGGTTACATGGAGGTAACGATTCTGCCGATTCAGCCAAAAAGTCTTGAAGTATTAGATGGAGAATTGCGTGCAGATGTTGCTTCAAGCTCCGTATCATATCAATTGAAGGGAATATCGACCGCACTAAATTATGTCACTATCGAAGATAGAAATCTTCCAGCTATCACATACACAATGACAAAAGATGGAACAAATAAACAGCTTACTTATATTTACTATTTTATTCCACCGTACACGATTTTTGGAAAGCCGCAGCCGTCAAAGCTGTTAAGGATTGATTATACCCCGAGCGATAGCGATATACTTAAACAGATAGTTTCAACGATGAAATTAATTCCAATCATACCAACCGATGACTCTTTATATTATAGTGTTAAAGATAACAAGGATAGTTTCTGGTGTGACCGGATAAAGGATGGAGACCTCAAAAGAAACTGTTACATTGCAGTTCGCGGTCATCCAATTATCGATTATTATCCGGTTGATTTTTCAGCTACCGTAGGAAAAGGCGGAAAAGTTCATGTGAGTAGTTCTGATATAACTCTGTCAGCATCTAAACCGGACAATGCTACAACAGGCGTGGCGTGGATAGCGATTCCGGTGACAGAAAATCAGACACCTTGGGAGTTGATAAATTTTGATGCAGCGTTTACCAATGGAGTAAAAGCACAGGGACTGCTTACGGTTTTTTGGGATACTCATTCTATAGGTACGGAAGATGGGCGTCTCGACATGTCTTATGTTGGATTTGGTCCTTTTGATGTTGGCAGTAGCACTCCAGGAAGCGTCCATGTATTAGGCTTTAGGCTTGATACATTCGCTCCAGGAAACGCCTCTGTAACTATATCTAAGATATCGGGTGAATTAGTCCATTAATACTTTTTTCATGTCCCGCATCCAAGAAATCAACTCTGCCATAGAAAAACTCAAGGCATTTCGCGCGGACCCGGATTATGGCGACCGCCAATATGCCATAGACGAGAACATCATCTTCCTGGAAGCTATAAAGTCGTTGCCGCGATATGCGAAATGGCTCATAACCAGGGCTAAAAAGATAGATGGCAAAAGGCTTTTGGAGCTGACGGATTTTCCGGTGGAGGAGTGGGATGTAAGCATGCACAAAAGACTTATTCAGATCGAAAGAAACAAGCACATCGGACTCGGCAAACCATTAGTTGATGGCATATTCAACCACATCAAACAGCAAAAAGGTCCATTGAAATTGGTTAATCTGGGTGCTGGCGGGATGGAAGTCGATAGGCAAGTCATAGAGAAACTTATCGGCGACAGATACAATGTTCCGATTATATTCATTGGCGTAGATAAGTCTCCGATAACCAATAAGATTGCTTATGAAAACCTCAAGACACTCGGCGCTTTGGTTAAGATTGTTCAAATGGAGCAGCTGACCAAAGAAAGGCTCGATGAAATAGCAAAGAACAATCTTGGCATAACGGTAATTCTCTGCAAAAACGACATATTCAAGCTGGATAAAGAATTTCCGGCGCAGACATTCGATGTGATATATCATTCGCTTTTCAAGCACCACATCAAAATGGAAATGCAGAAAAACCTGGATGCTATAATGGAGAAGATCGCGAAGAAGCGGCTGGAGTACGATGGCTTCAGAACCTGGCCAGTCGTGATCCCGCAAAGCATAGCTGCTTGGAAATACCCGATCTTCTTGGGCGGCACGATATTTTCGGTTTTGAGGTACGAGACGGTCGATGAAATAAGCAGATTGCCTGGCAAAAAGACTTTCTATAAGAAGACCGGGCATTGCTTGCGCGAGTTCTGACAAAAAACATGATCCAAGATTCAATAGCACTTTTCACCAGCCTGCAATTCAAAAATCTGGACCTATTGACGGTAGGTATTACCGTTGCGGCAATTGTCATACTCGGCTTTGTGGTGTATCTCAATAATACCAAGAGCATCACGAATCAATCCTTTGCTATTTTTTGTACAGTGACGGTACTGTGGAGCTTCTTCAATTATATAAATTACCAGACATCCGCACCGGAACTCGTGCTCTGGCTTTTGAGAGTCGTTATATTTTTGGGAGTTTGGCATTCGTTCAGTTTTTTCCAATTTTGCTATGTATTTCCGGATGAACATAAGAAATTCCCTAAGTGGTATAAGTTTGTGCTATATCCGTGGACTTTGCTGGTTTCTATACTGACACTTTCGCCGCTGGTCTTCTCGAGCATCGCGCAGATATCTTCTAGCGGATCCGTATCGAAAACGGTCGTTCAAAACGGCATAGTGCTGTTCGTCCTGACTGTCATAGGCTTGCTCATTGCTGGAGTCACGATACTGATCCGAAAGATCCGCAATGTTAGCAAAAAAGAAAAGGGGCAATACTATTCCATCTTGACTGGAGCGGTGATCACCTTCGGCTTGCTCTTCACATTCAATCTCATTCTGCCGGGTTTGTTCTTGAATGTCCGATTTATTCCGCTCGGTGCCATATTCATCTTCCCATTCATTGCCTTTACTTCTTATGCAATATATAGACACAACCTCTTTAATGTCAAAGTCGCGGCTGTTTCCATGACTGCTTTTATCCTGACGATATTCAGCTCGATAAATATCATTTATGCTAGCCAGTTCAGCCAAGTCATCATCAATGTATCGATGTTCGCGGCGGTGCTATTGGGCAGTACGGTCTTGATCCGCAGCATCCTCCGCGAGATCGAGCAGCGCGAAAAGATCGAAAAGCTGGCGGCGCAATTGCAGACGGCGAATGATAGGCTGACGGATCTCAACCGGCAGAAGTCGGAATTCGTATCGTTCGCCAGCCATCAGCTCCGAGCGCCTTTGACAGCGATGAAAGGATATTCGTCGCTCTTGCTCGAAGGCGACATGGGCGAGCTTTCCAAAGAGGCGCGTGATGGCGTGAGCAGGATATATGACTCGACCAAGACGCTGGTGAACATCGTCGACGACTATCTGAATATCAGCCGCATCGAGCTGGGCACCATGAAGTATATGTTCGAAACCATCGACCTGAAGCAGATGATCGAGGATGTCATCGCCGAGCTTCGGCCGAATATCGAAAAAACCAAGATCGGCTTCTCATTCAAGGCGGAAAATACCGATGGCGACTACCGCATCAATGCCGACAAGGACAAGCTGAAGCAGGTCATAGCGAACCTGGTAGACAATTCGCTCAAGTATACGCCTAGCGGAAAAGTGGACGTGTCGCTCGCTTATGACAAAGTGAAGTGCAAGTTCGTATTCAAGATCCAAGATACCGGCATCGGCATTGCGCCGGAAATATTGCCGCAGCTTTTCAAGAAATTCAATCGTTCTGACAGCGCCTATAAGATCAATATCAAGGGCACGGGCCTGGGATTGTACGTGGCCAAAGAGATGGTGGAAGCGCACCACGGAACTATCCGAGCGGAGTCGGAAGGCGAAGGCAAAGGATCGACATTCATCGTGGAATTGGAGCCGAGTGAGAAGAAGTGCTAATGACTGCTATATGATTATTTTCAATTGCTTGTCTGCGTTTTCCAAAGCCTCTTTCTCCTCCTCTGAAAGCTCTATCTGCGCCTTGTGGTCGGCGACAGGCTTGGAAAAGACGCGGGTGTGATCGCGAGAATGCAGGCTGGAAATGATGACGCCGGAACCATCCTCGTTCAAAAGCGCTGTTGCGAAGCTCTGATTGCCGCCTTCGCCAGAGCCTTTGAAGGGATTGAAACGTACGGTGTGAACGGAGCGCACACTTTTCCTAAGGCGTTTTTCGACGAGTGTAAGGTATGACTCGATCTCCTTTCGGGACTTCTTCAGGTCATCGAGCTCGCCCGATACGAAGTTGAGGGAGTCGCCGACGTTCTTGGAGTCAAAGCTGACTAGGAAGCGGCGCATCTTGAAAGTGAGCCAGATGACTAGGCACAAAAGGACAACAGTCATTATTCCAAGGATTATGATTGCAATGAATAGCGGATCTGCAGAAATGTTTTGCATGAAGCGTCATTATACAAAACAGAATTTTCATTGTAAACTCTCTCTAATGTTTAACCGCCGAATATACCTCGACTACGCTTCTTTGACGCCGATCGACAAAAGGGTCATGAAAGAGATGAAAAAATACTCGAGTTCGGCTTATGCCAATGCTTCTTCGTGGTACCGCGAAGGCGTAGCGGCGAAGAATGCTCTCGATGCGGCGAGGAAAAATGTCGCCGGTTTTCTCCGTGCGCATCAGGATGAAGTGACTTTTACTTCGGGCGGCACAGAAGGGAACAATATGGCAATGATCGGCAGTATCGAACACTTGCATGAGCAGGGCATCGAGTACGAAAAGATGCATGTTATCATAAGCGCCATAGAACATTCTTCTGTCCGCGAATGCGCGAATTACTTGAATGACAAGGGCGTAATCGTTGACGTTGTGCCGGTAAAGCAAGATGGAATAGTCGACTTGGATGCTTTGAAACAAAAGATCAGACCGAATACTGCCCTGGTCTCTATTATGACTGTCAATAATGAGATCGGAACCGTACAACCTATTCGAGAAATAGCTAAGGTTATTAGGCATGCCCACACTAAGATTAAGAGTGGTGTCGAATCGACTCCGTCAGCTGACGGATTCAATTTTCAATCTGAAATCAAATACCCGCTTTTTCATACTGACGCCGCCCAAGGCCTCTATGAAGACTTGAATGTAGAAAGGCTGGGCGTGGATTTCCTGACGCTCGATGGCTCGAAGCTATACGGACCGCGCGGCATTGGCGCGCTATATCACAAGAAGAATATTCCTTTGACGCCTCTCCTTTATGGCGGCGGACAGGAAAATGGCTTGCGATCTGGCACGGAGAATATCCCCGCGATCATGGGATTTTCCAAAGCGCTGGAATTGGTAAATGCGACAAGAGAATCGGAAGAGAGGAGGATCGCGGAGCTGCGCAAATACTTCATCGCTCGATTGAAGTCACTAGACAATAGCATCACGGTGAATGGGAATACCGCCGATTCGTCGCCGCATATTCTGAACGTCTCTATTCCAGGAATTGATAGCGAATTCTTTGTCTTGCAACTGGATGCGAAGGGAATCGCCTGCTCCACGAAGAGCTCATGCCTGCGTGACAACGATGAGTCATATGTCCTGAAAGCGATAGGTGCCAACAGCAAGAATTCGGTGAGGTTTTCTTTTGGGAGAGGGACGAGTATATGGAACTTGGCAAAAACTATAAGGGTTATAGGAAAGCTTATTGAAAGCCGGTAAGGTGATAATGATATCTTCTGCAAGCAAAGACAAAAAGGCGCTATTATTTTTTCTAAAAATCCGTGTTCAGATCAGGAGCTACACCCCACTGCTTCTCATTTTTAGAAAAAATAATAGCGCCTTTTTGTCTTTGCTTGCGAATTACGCGATCTTGTATCGGCCGTTATATTCGGTGATAGTGCCAAGGAGTTCCAATTCGGAAACAATAGTATTGAACTTCGAAGATGATAACCCAGTCTTGGTCATCAGGTCCGTTGAAGATAGAGGCTCGATTTTCAAATAATCCACTATTGCTTTCTGTTGCGGAGAAAGAGCCATTTCTGCAAAATTCGGCAAGGCCTGATTCATGCCATCTTTTCTGATTACGGGAAAACCGAGTGCTTGAAGTATATCCGCCGAAGATGCTACAGGCGTCGCGCCTCGGCGCAAAAGCATGTTGGGTCCATAAGAAAGCTCTGCAAATATGGATCCTGGAATCGTAAGGATGTCTCTTCCGAAAGTTGCCGCATAATCTGCGGTGATCAGCGTTCCAGAACCTTGCGCAGCTTCGACTATCAGCGTTGCATGGCTGGTGCCGGCCATGAGGCGATTCCTGGTCGGAAATGTCCAATCTGCGCCTGGCTGATCGAGCTTGAAAGGCGAGATCAGTGTGCCTCCAGAATCCACGATCTTTTTTGCCAGTTGCCTGTGGCATGCCGGATAGATCGCTTCGTGAGAAAGCCCGGAACCTGGAAAGCTAAGAGTGGTCAACTCTGCATCTAAAGCAGCTTCGTGCGAAATCGAATCTATGCCTAATGCTAGACCTGACACAATAACTATGGGGTATCCTGCAAGTCCGGAAATAAGCTTTATGCAAGCATCGCGGCCATACTGGCTATTCAGTCTGGAGCCGACAACGCACAAAAACTTGTTGTCATTGGACGGCAAGTCGCCAGCGATATGCATCTCATCAGGCAAATTTGGGATTTGTTGAAGCAAAAAGGGATATTGGTTTTTGTTTATTTTTCTAGTCGTCATTTTTGTAATCATGTTATTAATTTAAAATCGGTGCACAAAAGAGCACTTTTCATTTTATTTGGAAAATCCGTGTCCGTACCAAGAAACGCTTGCCACTGCTTCTCATTTTCCAAATAAAATGAAAAGTGCTCTTTTGTGCACCGATTTTACCACCTAACTGATGCAAATGAAAATAATTGTGCTAAACTAGAGCCATGTTGGATATCAAATTCATCAGGGAAAACAAGGATCTGGTCGCGCTCGCGGCCAAAAAGAAGCATATAGACTTCAAGGTGGAGGAGCTGATTGTGCTGGATGACAAGCGCAAGGCTCTCATGTCGAACGCGGAAAAGAAGCGCGCGGCGCAGAATGCGGCCAGCGAGAAAATATCGGCAGGGAAGGATGCGGATGAGAAAGCCAAGCTCATCGCAGAAATGAAGGTCGTCAAAGCCGATCTGGAAAGCGAAGAGGAAGCGCTGAAAGTTGTGATGAAAGATTGGCAGAGCCAGATGCTCCGAGTGCCGAACATTCCGGACATGTCGGTGCCGGATGGCAACAGCGACGCTGATAATAAAGAGATCAAGGCTTGGGGCGAAAAACCGAATTTTGCTTTTGAGCCCAAGGATCACGCGACGATCATGACAGCGCTCAAAATGCTCGATCTGGAACGTGGCGCAAAAGTCCACGGCTTTCGTGGATATTTTTTGACCGGCGATGGCGTGAAGCTCTGCTTTGCGATATGGAACTATGCCTTGGAATTCTTCTCGGGCAGGGGATTCATCCCGGTACTGCCTCCTATAGTCGTCCGCGGTTTGAATCTATACGGCTCGGGCTATTTGCCTCAAGGCGAAGAAGATCTCTACAAGACGCAGGACGGGGACTATCTCGCTGGCACCGCCGAAGTGCCTATCATGGGACTTCATGCTGATGAGGTTTTGAATGCAAATCAGCTGCCGATGAAGTACCTAGGCTTTTCTCCGTGCTATCGCCGTGAAGCGGGCGCGCACGGCAAGGACGTCCATGGACTCATTCGCGTGAATGAATTTTATAAATTCGAACAAGTGATCCTCTGCGAGGCGAACCATGAGACCTCGGTAAAATTCCATGAGGAACTCAACAGGAATACCGAGGAATTCATCGAATCGTTGAGCATCCCATATCATACGGTTGTGAATTGCGGCGCGGACCTGGGTTTGGGCCAAGTGAAAAAATATGATATCGAGCTGTGGGTGCCAAAAGAGGGTAAGTATAGGGAGATTGGCTCGGCTTCATACTTCCATGATTTTCAATGTCGGCGCCTGAATATCCGCTATCGCGACGAGGCGGGAGTGATGCGCTATGCGCATTCGATGAATGCTACAGCGATACCTACGCCGCGCATTTTGGTTTCTTTGGTTGAGAACTTCCAGCAAGCAGATGGTTCTATACGGATCCCGCCAGTACTGGTCAAATATTTTGGCAAGGAAACCATAAAATAGTGGAACAATAATGCAGTAATTTTGCATCGTCACGCGGCATGATAAAAAAATATGATGTACACAATGTTCGCCCGGTGCGCCTGTCGAAGCAGTCGGAGAAATTCAACGTCAACAAGCGCCGCAGGAATGTGGGCTTGGCAATGTTGTTCTTTATAGGTTCCATCTCTTGGGGGTATGACATCTCACGCTTGTCCTACGCTAGTGCATTCACCATCAGTACTATAAAAGTCGTGGGCGCTGACAGCGATATAACTCCACATCTCATGGCTGTGGCATACTCGTCAATAGAGGGGGACTTTTACGGTCTGTTTCCGAAGTCGAATGCTCTCTTGTATCCGAAATCATCGGTTTTGAATGCATTGAAAAAAGCTTCGCCTAGGATCGATAGTGTGGCGGTTGGACTCGACGGTTTTCAAGGCTTGAAGGTGACCATAAAAGAAAAAGCGCCAGCAGCTATAGTCTGTGCGAGCCTGCCGAATGTCGGCGCTTCCCAAAACGATAATAGCGGAAATTGCTATTTTTCTGATGATACAGGCACTCTATATATGTACGCGCCTTCATTTTCTAGCGATATGTATAACTGCTATTTTATTCCTGATCTGGATGACAATAGTACGGACCAGGATGATACGGGCAAATCGGCCGTAGCGTCTACGACCTTCTCGGTCTTGCAAAATTTTTATGAGGGCGTAAAGAAAGACAATTTGGATCCCTCAGGCATTCTCATAAAAGGCGGAGGAGAATATGAGCTATATATAGCGAATCCAACCTCGGGACTGCCGGCGGATGCGAATGCGACTTCGACGGACACGGCCGTGGTTTATTTCAACGAACAAAACGGCTTTGATAACGAGCTTTCAAATCTGATCGCCTTCTGGGCGCATATGACGGACGGTGCTAGAAGCAAGAAGCAGGCATTGAACTTCGACACTATCGACTTGCGCTATGGCTCGAATGTTTTCTACCGAATATCGCAATGAAGCATTTTTTCTATATTTTATTTGGCGGACTCGTGGTGGTGATTGTTTTTTTTGGCATATACAGCGTATTGCCGCATATAAGCATGCCATCACTCGATAATTTCAAGACATATATGCGCTTTACTGCGAATGACGAGGAAGATATGGTGACGAATGCGAACATAACGCTTTCCAAAACTTCTGGCGATGACATAACGGCAAATGCTTATATTGTAAAAAACCTGACGACGAAGCAGACGATCTATGGCCATGGCCAAGATACAATGGTTCCTATAGCTTCGCTTACCAAGCTATTTACCGCAGCCGTAGCGAAGAATCTAATCGCTGATGACCAGAAGATAACTATCACGCAAAACATCATTAGTACTTACGGCAATACAGCACAACTGCGTGCGGGTGAGACAATACTCTCGGGTGATCTCTACTATCCGCTTTTAATGGTTTCGTCAAATGATGCGGCGGAAGCCTTCGCGCAAAGCTATGGCAGGCAAAAATTCATTGCGGCGATGAATGACTTCGCGCAATCGATCGGCGCATATCAGAGCTATTTTGCAGACGCATCTGGCCTTTCGCCGGATAACCGCTCGACAGCGACGGACATGGCTATCATCCTGGACTGGATACGCAAGAATGATCCGGAGCTTCTGGATATCATGCATACGAAGTCGATGACTGTGCGCAACCATACCTGGGTTAACCCATCTCATTTCTTGAATTGGTCGAACTATGTCGGAGGCAAGAATGGCTATACGCCGGAAGCGGGACTGACAGGCTCGGAAATATTTACCTTTGGCGCGAATAAAGATGTGTATGCGGTGGTGGTGCTGGGTAGCGAGGCGAGAGATAACGATGTGGTCAAATTGCTTGCAAAGATCAAGTAATCACGGCGGTCCCGAGAGCAAGGCAGCGCTGCCTTGCTCTCGGGACCTAGTAACTCTCGATTCCTTGACAGGTTGATTGTTGTGGGATTCTCTGTAAACTAAGAGAATTGTGGCCAAGAAAGCGAAAAAAGCGAAGAATTTCTGGCAAGTATTGCCCAAGCCATTTTTTGTGCTGGCGCCGATGGCGAATGTGACGGATTGCGTCTTCAGGAAGATAATAGCGAAATATGGCAAACCGGATGTGATCTGGACGGAATTCGTTTCGGCGGATGGCTTGGTTTCCGATGGCAAGAAAAGGCTGATGATAGACCTGAAATATTCGCCGAAAGAAAGGCCGATAGTGGCGCAGCTATTCACTGGCCATCCAGAGGCGATGAGGAAGACGGCCAAGCTAGTGAAAGAGCTCAAATTCGACGGACTGGACATCAATATGGGCTGCCCGGATCGCTCGGTAGAAAAACAGGGCGGGGGAGCAGCGATGATCAAGAGCCATAGGAATTCGATCGCGGTGATCGAAGCGGCAAGAGAGGGCGTTGGAAGCATCCCTGTTTCCGTGAAGACGAGGCTGGGGTATAACAAGGTGGATTGGGATTGGATAAAGATGCTTCTAGAGCAGAAGCTTTCTGCGCTTACGGTTCATTTGAGGACAAGGAAGGAGATGTCGGACATCTCCGCTCACTGGGAATTGATGCTGGAGATCGTTAGATTGAGGAATGAAATCAGTCCGGAAACGCTGATCATCGGCAATGGCGACGTCAAATCTCTGGCAGAAGCGGCAATGAAGTGCAAGGAATATGGCTGTGACGGCGTAATGATAGGCCGCGGAATCTTCGGCACGCCCTGGTTCTTCGAGGATGTGTCGAAGGCAAGAAGCGGCAAGAATTTTACCGCAAGGCAAAGAATACCCGCAGAAAGATTGAAAATCCTATTGGAGCACACGAAACTCTTTGAGAAGACCATGAAGGAGAAACTCAACCCGCGCAAGGGGTACGTCGTGGTTGAGGACGGGAAGCCGATGGCCAATCCGCCGGCGTTCACTCCCGAGAACATCGCGCGCGTCGAAGCGACCAACCGGCACAATGACTACCGGCCGATGCTGCTCAACTCAATCACCGACCCGGAGCCGTACCTCCGGGATCCGGCTTGGCTGCTCCAGCGGAAGGAGGATGGCG
>CAZKSQ010000003.1:0-1806 GCA_964555555.1 uncultured Candidatus Saccharibacteria bacterium
AACAAGGTTGCAGTCATCGGACCAACTACTGCAACCGATCTCTTTGGCACCGGCGCCGAGCCAGTCGGCCAGACTATTGCCATCAACGGCCTGCAATTCACAGTGATCGGCGAAACGGTGTCAAAAGGCACTACAGGCTTCAACAATCAGGACGACGTTATTTATATTCCTCTGCAAGATTCGGAGCTATTCCTGGTCGGCAGTACCGCTTACCTGTCATCGATCAGCATTTCTGCATCATCAGCATCGGTCATGACGCAGGTTCAGAACGATGTCACCTCCCTTTTGTTGGAAAGGCACAAGATCAGCGATCCGACTTTGGCGGATTTTAGCGTGCTGAACCAAGCATCCATCGTCTCTGCCGCATCGAGCGTCACTGGCACATTCACTATCCTTTTGGCAGCCGTGGCCGGCATTTCTCTGGTAGTCGGCGGCATCGGCATCATGAATATGATGCTAACCACCGTGACCGAACGCACCCGCGAAATCGGCCTGCGCAAAGCCATCGGCGCCAAGCGCCGCGACATCAGCGTCCAATTCCTGACCGAGGCAGTGGCTTTGACCGTGATTGGCGGAACTATCGGCGTCATTCTGGGCTGGCTATTGGCATATATCGTCACATATCTTGGCATTCTCCAGACTTCCATATCCATGTCATCCATTCTCTTGGCTTTCGGTGTTTCGGCAGCCATCGGCATAGTCTTTGGCTACTATCCAGCACGAAGGGCGTCGAGGCTCAACCCTATAGAGGCACTAAGGTACGAGTAAAAGACACGCAACACTCCTTTTTTCTCCACCGAGGACTACTCGCGTGGAATAACTGCCGCTGCATTTTCCAAAACTAGTCCGAATCCTTGTAGGACATGTTTTGTGAAAATACCGGCAGTTATGAACGGCGACCCGCAGGCAGAGAAAAAAGAGTGCCGCGAGCCTTTTACTCGTAACCTATTTTTCTGCTAGAATATGGTCATGAAAACAGTGCTCATCACCGGCACTTCCCGCGGCATCGGCCAAGCCCTCGCCGCCAAATTTATCACCGAGGACTGGAGCGTCATCGGCACTTCCACGGACGACGTCGCCAACAAATCCTCCGCTGGCTTCGATATCTTCAAGCTCGACCTCGCAAATCCGAAATCCATTGCTGACTGCGTTGCCGGCATAGCGACTCTGAACAAAGAGATCGACATTCTCATCAATAACGCCGGGGTCCTGTTGGATGACGAAGAAACCCGCCTTGATCCAGAAAAATTGCGAAAGACTCTCGAGGTGAATGTCATCGGCACCGCCAGCTTCACCGAAAAGATCATCCCTCTTTTGGCGAACGAAGCCCACATCGTGAATATCTCCTCCGCGGCTGGCTCGCTCGAGGATACCGAGCATGTCGAAGATTCCCATTCGCCATACCACTATCCCGCTTACAAGATATCAAAAGCCGCCCTGAACATGTACACCCGGACTCTCGCAGTCAGGCTCAAGCATGAAGGCACCAGCATCCTTGTTTCCTCCGTCCATCCCGGCTGGGTCAAGACTAATCTCGGGGGCAACGATGCTCCGATATTGCCTAGCGAAGCCGCTCTCCATATCTTCGATCTGGCCACTTCCCGTCCGCAGACCGGCCAATTCTGGTACAATGGCAAAAAATACCCTTGGTAGGGTATTTTTTTGCTTCTTTCTCTTCTAGAAGAATGAGAAACCGCCCGAGCATAGCAAGGGCGGCAGGAACCATAATCTCGCAAGCCAGAGCAAAGAACTAAATCTTTCCCCTTTCCCCTTTTATTATACATGAAATAAATAAAATTTGGTGCA
>CAZKSQ010000003.1:1816-30021 GCA_964555555.1 uncultured Candidatus Saccharibacteria bacterium
ATATAACAAGAAAATTGACATTTAACAAAAATTAGTGTATGACTAATATCGGATTTAGCGACATTCACAATCAGCCAAAGGATAGCTGTCACTTATGAAATCAATCTGTCCCTCTGCCGCTACAGGCGGTGTGCGAGCACATGTGCTCCAAGAGCCGAATATGCGGTGGTATCTTGGAACACAGCTTTTCTCCCTGACGGGAATGATGCTGCGATCTTCGGTATTATCGCTCTTCATCATAGAAGCGGTCGGCATCAGAAATGCGCCCACACTGGTCGGAACCGTCTGGGCGCTCAATGTCCTGCCCGGAGCATTCCTGGGCGTGTTCGCTGGAATGTTTGTGGACCGGTATGACAAGCGGGACATCCTGCGAATAACAGCCGTCCTGGGAATCATTCAGGCCCTTGCTCTGGCATTTATCACATCCGGCAATCCACGCGAAGTGGCCATCTGGAAAATATTCGCGGTCATGGGCTTCACCGGCTTTACCAACATGATCGACGGCATCGGCAGGAACGCGATCATCAAAGACGCGATACTCCACCATCACAATGAGCGGCTCGGCAGCATAATGTTCAATTCCCTGTATACCTTCGCTATGGTATTGGGGAACGGCATCGCCGGGTATCTCGTCCTGTCGATAGGCTATTCGAATTCATTCATCCTTAACGGCGCGTCATTCTTGGTTCTGATCTTCGGCCTGTCGAAGCTGAATTTCGACCATAGGAACGGCACCAGATCCGTTCACAAGCCAGGATGGAAAGGCGTAATGCATTCAGCTGCAGAAGGGGCGCGCTATACCTTCACTGAACCAGGCATCAGGATCTGTATTCTGGTCGCGGCCGCAATAACCGTCTTCGGTTTTGCTTACAACGTGCTCATGTCAGTCATTGCGAAGCAGATGTACTTCGGCGGCCCGAAGGAATACAGCTACCTCGCGGCAATCGCCGGAATGGGATCGCTCATAGGGTCAATCGTTGCGATCGCTTGGAGCGGCAGAGCACCCACGAAATTTGTGGTTGCCGGATGCTTGATCGCGGGCATTTGCCAGATCGTAGCAGCGCAAACCACAAGCATCCACTTTGGCGCTCTTGCCTTCTTTGGCAGCGGTTTCGGCTTTATGCTTGCATTCCTGCCCATTCGCGGCGCGGTCATGCATATCGTAGACCGGCGCCTAGTCGGCATAGTGCTCGGCATCACCTTCATGTTCTTCTACGGAGGCATGATGGTAAGTTCATTTGCCTCCGGTTACATCGCCAAGCACTATGGCTGTCCCGCCGTCCTCACTGGCTGCGGATTGGCGCTCATCGCACTTTCTATCGCAACACCTTTTCTCCCAGGCATCGATGAGATCGAGTAGGAGAATCTTTCTTCTTCACACCACTTCAGCTCGAAAGTTCTGAAGTGGCCTTTTTTATTACGCGGTCTATAGCTAGTAAAAATTTCGTATTTCCCATTTCAAACACGTGATTAATCATATTTCCATTCATGCCTGCATATAAATATGAAATCTGCCCTACAGATCCTTGACAAAACGGAGGCAAATTGAAAAAGAACGCTAATGCAGCAAAAAAATTGGAACTGATGGAAGGTCCAGGCACATTAATGCTTATGGACGTAATTCTTGGGCTGCTCGATCTTCCTCATCCTGTGGACATTTCAGGTAAGGGCGTTAGACCCGTATTTAGAGACATCCACACCGGAATCTGGTCTTTTTTTACAGCAAAATTGAATAGCTTTGATTACTTCAAATACGAGGTATTTGACAAATAACAAATGCGGAAGCCAAGAGATACCTCTCTTAGTCAGGGCCAGCATCGTCGGCATGAGATTCCGTACAGTCTTCGATTATGACGATATCGCCAGCCAATGTCCTGACGGCTTCATCGGCAATCACCCATCCGGCACGCGCTTCACTTATGCCCAAGAAGTCGTAAGCAAGCTCGCAGAGTCTGGCCATGAAGCCGCCGCGGCCGCGCTTGTCGGTACGAAGCCCGACGAATACGACCTCTTCGCCTTCGAACCAGGCACATTCAAGGTCATAGGGCAAAAGCAGTTAGCAGATTCGATCGCATAAAAGATCCCGCCAACTCTCACAGCGCAGACCCTCCAGGCCTGCGCTTTTTCTATTCTCCATTCTCTAATCTCAATTCTCAATTCTCTGCGTTCAGCCAATCCCTTTCAGCTTCCTCCTCTTCGCCTTATAGTCAGGCGCCGCTTCCGCCACCAATCCCCAAAATTTCCTGGAATGGTTCAGCTCCTTTAGATGGCACAACTCATGAACCACCACATAATCCCGCAGCTCCGGCGGCAGCAGGATCAGCTTATAATTGAAATTGATATTTCCTTTTGCCGAGCAGGAGCCCCATCTGGATTTTTGGTCGCGTATCATTATACCCTTGTATGCAAAGCCATAATGACCGTTAAAATATTTCAAGCGCTCTTTCAATATTTTCAAGGCCTGGCCTTTATTCGCCAAATAATCCTTTCGGCTGCGCTTCCTCAACATCAGGCTGAATACGCTCACCGGATGATTCTTGAAATCATTGACCTTCTTTTCAATCCAATCGCGCTTTTGATGGACAAAGCGATGGATCAGGAATTCCGGCATCAGTCTCGGTGCAGTAACGAAAACTTCGCCGGTATGGCGGACTGTGATGTGTATGGAGCGACCGCGCGAGCTGCGCTTGGTTACATAATCAAAATTCATGCCAGTCGTCAAATCGGGTACTGTATTTTTTGCTTTGAATTCGATGTCGGACATGCCGCGAATTCGCAATTCGACCCGGTTCGGCCCACATAAGAGCCGTCGGGGCACATTTTCGCTTCCATCGTGCAAGCGAGTCCTGTCCCAGAATTATTTGCTGGCACATTGTTCAATTGCCATATCGAATAATTCAAGGCGCCTGCAAATGTCACCCACAGAATGTACGGCACGAGAAGCCAAGCCGCCGCTTTGGAAATTCTGGCGAACAATATGGCTGTCAACAGGATGGCAAGCCAGAGGCAGCATAATTCCAAGAATGACATGCCGAGCGCGTGCTGGCCAAAGAATATGCTCGACCACAAGACATTCAGGAGCAGTTGCAAAAAGAAGAGGCTCAAGGCGATCTTCCCAAACGACTTCTTTCTTTCTTCGTTCTGTTTTTTATAGTCGGACCAGACTAAGCACAAGGATATGCCCATCAGCAAGTAAAGAATGCTCCAGACTGGCGCGAATATCCATGCTGGCGGATTTAACGACGGTTTCGCGAGCAACGCATACCATGTCGCGATCTCCGGCGTAGTGAAGAATGAGCCGACGACGCCTGCCAGTTCGCAAATGACTATCGATTCTATCAGCTTTGATTTTGAAAGTTTCATGGCAGAATTATAGCGGAAAACAAATAGTTATGCACCAAGCACCCGTAGCAATACCAATCGCAAACAAAGTCCGCAAGACAGTTTTGCTTGACTACAAACGCATTACATTGTATCGAGCTCAAGCTACACCTGGCGTCGCTACTGGACGACGAGGTGGTTGAGCTCGAAGAAAGGATGCGATCCTTATTGAGCCAGCTGCCAAAGTGCTATCGTAATGCCGTGTCAGCGTATTACGGTATTGGAATGGATCCCTACCGCGGCAAGGGAATCGCCAAATTCCTAAGGTTACCCTACGCAAAAGCACGCGTGAGGGTCCAAACCGGATGTCTAATACTTAGGTCGCCTATGTATTTAAGACAGATTGCGGCCTTTATACCTGAGGAATTCCTGCCGTGCAGCTTGGCAAAACCGAGCTAAGAAGAAGGGTTGCCAATCTGGTATTGAGTAGGAGCAAGGTCCGATCCCTTGCTCCATCCAACTGGTACTGTGACCACAATAATTTGTGGTCGTGATCCTGAGGATTATAGTGAACGTTTTAGGAACTGCGCCAGAGAATTTAAATTCTCAGCTTCCCTATTAACTACCTCCAAATCCCCCACAACATCACCCCGCCTCATGGTTCGAAAGGCGTCCCGCCACGCGAGCCGGTTCTGAATATCCACTTTGCTAAATATGATTTTGGTTATATAATTAAATTCAAAAGAAATGCCGACCATCACACATACGTATGATTTAAAAGAGCTACCTAGCGATAATATATACACAGCGTGCCTTGAAGTATTCAAGGAAGTCGGTGCTGTTAATATTACACAACACAACACTCCAGAAGAACAGTCGATAGAGAGCGTGATTCCGAGCACGTGGGGATGGGGAGGTCTGAAACTCGGAATAAAAATGCTAAATAATACCGATAATACGACCTCTTTCGAATTAAGTGGTTTCATTGCCCAGTTGGGGACATCTCCTTTAACGAGCAAAATGGATGAATTCCTCAATAAATTAAGTTTAAACCTAAACCACAAATACGGCACTGTGTTTCAGTATGACAAACTGACAAAATTCCTGCCAAGCTATAAGATACATTTTTCAAAAGTCGATGTAATCATAATTTTACTAGTACTCGCTTTTACCGCTGTATTAACGATGGTACACGTGTTTGGGGGTATTACTGAAGGAATATTAACCGTAATGGTAGTGCTCTTGGGTTACAGTCTCGGAAAAAAATATCTTTTCAACACAAAAAACTAAGGATACTATGGTGCAAGGTATATGGATTTCAAGAACACTAGCTTCTCTATCTTTTCTATACTTGATTTCACCAAAGGATATATCCTATACAGTTCGGTAAAGACGAAATCTGCGGAGCTCGCTATTTTAGCTATATTTATCAACGGTATTTTTTGTTGACCGAGACAGGATTCGAACTTGTGCCGAATGATACGTTGATGTGCCCAAAAAAAGAAACATTGACATTATTTCATAATCATATATCTTGTAATAAGATTATGAAAACAAATTCGACTCCTAGACTTGGTTATTTAAGACGCACTGCCCCTAATGATTGCTACATCGAAGCTGTTGAGATAAAAAGTGAAAAAGATCTCCCGCGAGGCGTAAACGTGAACTATAAAAGGAGATACTACACCGTCGAAGGTTATACGGGCTACGGTTCAAATATTGACCGCTTGGTAAAATACCCTTTCGGAAAAATTCTCTCTGGGCCCAAGGGACCATATCAATTTCTGGGAATTTTTGATCCCAGTAAATTCAAGCATATCCAAACCGTCGTCCGTTTTGTTGACGATAAGGGCAATCAGTAAAATCCCGCGACAGAAGCCCCGCAATACGTCCTAATCGTAGGCGGGTTTTTCATTTACGTGAATATTTGCACGTCGTGAACATTGTAGGAACTATACCAAAGAATTTAAATGCCCAACTTCCCTCTTAGTGACTTCTGAATCCCCCACCACCCACCTCACGGTTCGAAAAGCGTCCCGCCGTGCGACAGTCATTTAGCGAATCTGATTCAGGGTTAATTTGTAGAAGCTGCTTTTGGACTGTCAGATGATAAGAATGACTTTTTTTCTGAGACAAGCGCATAGATACAAAAGATGTCGACAGCTACTGCAACAAAAAATATCCATGACGGATTGTTAACAAGACTAAAAGCATTGCCAACCGCTACCAAGGGGATAAAAATTATGCCGGCACGCCAACTCCAACTTTTGTGCTGGCGCAAACTGATGACCAGAATATGCCAAATAAAGCTAAAGCGATGCCTATTAATCCAAATGTGGTGGTTTCTGGATACGGACCAGCAAAGACAATGTAGATGGAATAGCCAGAATATACGAGTACTATCGATGAGGCAATGAGATAGAAAAATCCTACAATGTTGTGGCTACTTCAAGAACCTCAACTTCCCGATCCTTTCCATGCTCGATTTCTCTAAAGAATATTTTATATGGTTCGACAGTTGACAGTATTGCTTCGTGATGGTAATCTGACAAACAATTGCTTCGATTGTTTCGGAGCAAGTGCACAAAACAACGACCGCGGTTGACAAATCAATACAATGAAAACATCAGGCAACAGAGTTGCGACCTTCGAGTCTGGCAAGCAAGCAAACGGCGCTTCTGGTTCATCAACTCAAGAAGATACCATGGCCAAGATCGGCATAAATCATGCCTTGGCTCAAGAGTTGACACGGCGGCTAGCACAGATCTACGGCGGCCAATTCATCACGGACCAAGGCCTTTTCGAGCCGTTGATCAGATTCAATCCAACGAAAGACCGGGAAGTCGGCACTGTAACCGACCTCAAGGCCCAGCAGCTTCACTCGCTCAGCCTCGAGCTCAATGAGCAGGCCGCTCGCCTGCTTCGCCCCCGCAAACCTGAACACGTTCGGGAGTACGAGCTCAAGGTTTGGTGCCTTATGGATCAGCACCGCGTGGTCACGCAATTGTTCTGGAACCAAGTCCTCGCAACGCACACTGGCGAAGACCTCAGCGGCTGCACATACGAAATCCGCCGGGGCTGGAAGTTGGTGGTCCCGATATCTAGCGAAAGGCTGCTGATCAGCTTCGGCATAAGAGAATACGAGAATGCGGAAAGCAGCTAGAACCTGTCATCCGTCCTTAGTCCACAGCGCGACTCCACATGAGCCGCGCTTTTTATAAAAATGAAATCCATAACAAATATTAAAATAAGCACTTGGGATCTGGTCGTCATCGGCGGCGGACCTGCTGGCATGATGGCCGCAGGACGAGCTGCCGAAGTCGCCAAATCGGCAGGACGCGAAGCCAAGATATTGCTCTTGGAAAAGAATGACATCCTCGGCAAGAAACTATTAATTACCGGCGGAGGCAGATGCAATGTCACCAATGCCGAGTTCGATGATCGCGCGCTCTTGGCCAAATTCAAGGACAGTGCCAAATTCCTCTTTTCTGCTTTTTCACAGCACAGCGTCCGGGAATCATTGGCATTTCTTAACGATATGGGCATGCCCACGAAAGTCGAAAATGAGAAGCGCGTCTTCCCTGTTTCGGACAGCGCAAAATCTGTTTGGGAAGTCCTCTTAAGGTATTTGGGAGACGGCGGCGTTAGGATCAAATCGAACTCTGAAGTCGTTGGTTTTATTCAAGCGATACGATCGAGTAAGCCAGTGTCATCTTCGGTCGGCGAGCTGGCCAAAGATAACCAAGTAGAAATCGAAGCTGTGAAGCTCCGAAGCGGCGAGATCATAAAAGCGCGCTCATTTATCTTGGCGACTGGAGGAAAATCGCATCCGGAAACAGGTTCGACTGGCGAAAGCTTTCAATGGCTCAAAAAACTTGGCCACAATATTTCAGAACCTACTGCTTCATTGGTGCCAATAAAAGTTTCCGATCCTTGGGTCAAGAAGCTTTCCGGCTTTTCCTTGCCGGATGCCAAGCTCACCCTTTTCCAGAATGGCGTAAAGCAGACTGACAGCAACACCGGCAGGCCTTCGGTAAGGAAAGGCAAAATCCTTTTCACTCACGTCGGACTTTCTGGGCCATCGATTTTGAATATGAGTTCGGAGATCGGCGAGCTCTTGAAGTACGGCGACGTTGTCCTTTCACTCGACCTTTTGCCGGAGCATGACTATGCCACTTTGAATAGCGCTCTGGTCAATCTTTTCGGCGAACAAAGCAATAAGAAGTTTAAAAATGCTCTCGGCAAGCTCATTCCTTCTAGCTTAGTTTCGGCGGTCGTCGAGAAATCGAACATCAATCCAGACACTTTTTGCAATAGCGTCACCCGCGAAGAGCGCCTCCTTTTGGTAAAAGTATTGAAGGATATGCACATCCACCCCACAAGCTTGCTTGGCACTGATAAAGCGATAATAACGTCAGGCGGCGTGGCATTGGAAGAGATAGATTGGAAGACTATGAAGTCCAGACTGGTGCCGAACCTGCAGATTATCGGCGACCTTCTTGATATCGAGCGTCCTTCCGGCGGCTACAGCCTCCAGTTGTGCTGGACAACAGGCTGGGTTGCGGGCAATGCCATCTTTACAAACTCGGATACAAATGGTAAAACACCTTAAGGCTCTTTTCAACACTGTGAACCCTCTACGAGAACAGCTTTTCTATGTACCAGCGATCGATGAATAGAATGCTCCGAAGAGAAGTTTTTATGCTCTTTGGGGTATGGAACTTCTCTGCACTGCACGACGCATATGTGCGCGAAGATCGGCGTCTTTTGAAGTATTGTCGTTGGGATGCTATCGACTCCGATCTCTTGACCAACAAAGCCAAAATCATCCTGGAAAGGATGGACCCGAACCATCTCAAGCGGGATGAGCGCGAGTGGCGAGCGGAGATCCTATGGTTTTGGTATCATCACGCGACCAATTGGGCTATCTGGAATTTCAAAGACCAGCAAATGGCGCTGTCATTCGTCAGGGCGGCGCTCTCATATCAGGACGAATGCAAGCGGGCAGATGACGGCCGACAGAACCGCATCACCCGCCTCTTATGGTTCCTGCTGAACGGCAACCTCAAACAGGCCGAAGGCCATATCCTGAACTGGCCTGCCAATGCCGGCCTTGCCGAGCGCGATACCGCTATCCGGATCGTAAGAAGATATCTGTTTGGAGAATTCTTCAGCCAACCCGCAGCGCCTCCGAATTACCACAGACATTATCTATAACGATAATCACATAGACAGTCACCGCGGCTCGAGGCAATCTCGGCCGCTTTTTTATGTGCCAACGCCTAGCCCCGCCAGTTCCAGCTTTACCGGCCGACGTATCTTCGTATAGTGCGCACCCGATTTCGCATGATTATGCTGATGAAGGCGCCTCTTTAGGTCATTAGTCGAGCCCACATAGAGCGTGCCATCAGCGCAAGAGAGAATGTAGGCGTAGTGCATGGGTCAAGTATAGTCATAGAAAGAGCTTTGTTCAATTCTGACGAAAGCCTATTTTCAGTTTTGGTTTTATCGGCTCCGCTATCAGCTTGTCCAGAATCCTGTAAATGGCATTTATGTGCATACGCTCATTTCCACAGCACGGTCGCTTTTCAGAACAGCAGACAGCATAGCAACACCATGTTCGGTAAGCGGCTGTGCCGCCACCGAAGTATGAGCAGTCTAAAAACGCCCTGAAGGGCGTTTTGCATTTACTTATTATTCCGTGATTTGAAATCTCGTTTGTTCAAAAAATATGCAATATTTTCAAGATGTCTAGTTCTGTCATCAGACTTAAGCTGGTGTTCCCATATTCTTAAAACTTTCCATCCTTCTTTTCTGATAATTTTTGTCTGATATCTATCTCTGACAATGTTGTTTGATATTTTTAGCTTCCAAAAGACTCTATTGCTCTTGGGTAATACAAAACATCTTTTGCACCCATGCCAAAAACAACCATCCACAAATATTGCCGTTTTGTATCTCTGAAAAATAAAATCAGGCTTTCCTGGCAAACTAACATTTCCACGTCTCCAGCCCTTTATACCACAGCTTCTGAATATCTTTATTAGCGCCATTTCAGTACTAGCATTTCCACTACCTTTCACCGAAGCCATCACCTTACTTCTTTGCTCTTTTGTAAATATATCAACCATTTTATCTCAAAAATCTGATCTGCAGATTGAGTTTAATAAGCATTTTTCCATTTTCGATGTATATCTTCCCAAACTTGTGTCTGGTTGTGCTTGCCGTCTCAAGTTTAGTAGTCTTCAAAAGATATGTCCTAAATATATCTGCGTTATATATGTTATAACCCACAATTTCTCCGTCATCGCGAACTATAATATACCCACCGTATGCGCGCAAAAAGCCGTTCCATTTTGTGTTCGGAACCATACCAAGAGCAACAATATATAAAAGATTTTGCAATTTGAGCTCATAACCTATACGATCAAGAGAAAACCCTGATACTTTTGCTCCATTAGAGACCATTTGGTCTATAAGCCCCTCAAGAGTACCTCCACGTCCTTCATTATAGAATAACAACATATTAGCGAGTATTTCAGGCATTATCGTTTCGCAGAGTCTAAGATTTTCCTCAAAGATTGCTGAATCAACTTTCGTAAATTCTAGAACAGCACCATATTTCTTGATCGCTTCTAATCGGTCCCTTATTTTTGATTTGCCATTAATATTGTTAATATTATTTATAGCCACTTCATCCAATCCCTTTATTTCGTAGGTAAAGTTAGTCGCACCCGAAGCGTTCAGGAGAGTCGCGGGTCCACCGATCATAGATTTAATACTGAAACCTATTTCATGATCAGATCCCGTAATATCATCATGAATTTTTATAATAAGATCCTCTTTAAACTTATTAGATGCATTCAATGAATAATCTCCCAGTCGGGACATTATCTTATCGGCACTATTTATAGAAAAAGGGCCTTTCGATTTAGCCTTTATCGCATTAAATATCTCCCAGTTTATTGTCTTAAGATCGGAACAATCAATATATTTTGGCTCCATTCCCCCTTATTTCCCTTGACCATGATATTCATCTAACACCGTAATCATTTGTCTTGCAACTGCCTGTATAGCATTTACCGCCACACTATTACCGAGTTGCTTCATAGCGCTTGCGTGCGAAACGGGGAATTCAAATTTCTTTGGAAAACTCATCAACATTTTACCCTCCTCAAAACCGAGTCTTTTGGTTTTTCCATCGACCAAGTAAGAGTCCCAGTTTCTCCTGTCATGAATTCCAGACCCTCTTCCACCCACTCTTAACGTGTATCCTATTTTTTTGGACATTTACCACCAAAAACGTCAGACATTGTCATTCGTAGCTCGATGGGTTTCGGAAATTCGAATGGAATCTTATTATCCCTAAATCCGACCATAAATAACCTTGGTCTATGCTGTGGCAACCCAAAATCAGATGCCTTAACAATCTTGTGGTAGAAAGAATACCCCAGATCGTCTTCAATTATTTTTTTTATAGTTCTAAAAGTCCTTCCATTGTCATGATTCAAGAGATGCCTCACATTTTCAATAAAAAACGCCTCGGGTTGTTTGACCCTTATTATATTCGCGACATTAAAAAATAATGTGCCACGCGAATCTTCAAAACCCTTCTTAAAGCCAGCCTGACTAAACGGTTGACAAGGAAAACCTCCCGTCAATATATCAAAATCTGGCATATCGTTTGGCAACACTTTAGTAATATCGCCAGCAAACATTCCATGCTCAAATAATTCAGGATCACTTCTATAAAAATTATGTTCGTATGTTTTCCTAGCGTTTTTATCCCATTCGCTCGCAAATACGCATTTTGCACCAACATTAGAAAAGGCAATATGAAAACCTCCGATCCCAGCGAATAGGTCTATAAATCTGTATCTATTTTCAGCCAAAGAGTTAAGCCGGCCACTCTTCAGCTTCATTGTTTTAATGCTCGTGCTTAATGCCATGCGCTAATTATAGCATTATAAAAAATTTAGTCGTCGGATAAGCGGCCGTCACCCCACCCTATAAACCGTATCATTCCTTAGAAGTTAGTGGCGTAGATAAGGTATTCGACGTAGCTTGGGCAGGTATCGAAACTACTTCCCCATCTCCAGTACCTCATCTATCCTTACCTGGCTCACGAATTCCGGCACGTGGCTTACCAATATCATCGCGCCTTCGTATTCGTCCAGCGCTTTGGCGATCACTGGCAAATGGCGGAAGTTGATGTGGTTCGTCGGCTCGTCCAAAATTAAGAGCCCTGGTTTCTGCAGCACAAGCCTTGCGAAAGCCACAAGCCCCTTCTGACCTTCAGAGAGCGAGCCGATCTTCGTATGTATCGCATCCGCGCCGATGAGGAACGACGCCGCCGTCGCCCTCAACTCTGTCTCTATCAGCCTCCCTTCCGTCGCGCGGATAATCTTTTCCAATGATTCATAAACCGTATCATTAAAATCCATCATCGAAAAATCTTGCCGATAATATCCCACCCTCACCCCCTGTGCAATATTAATCGAATCTTTTACATCGGCCGAAATATTTGTAGATCGAGTTCTACTAGGCGAGGGATTTCGACGTGCTTCCGAAAGGACTTTCGGAGGCCGAGAAGTCGGCCGAGAAGGAGGCGCGACTTCACCAGAAGTCGACGCCGTTCCTTGAGGAGGCATGTCGAATTCCCTCGCCGTCACAATCCTTTCCAGCAAAGAACTCTTCCCTATCCCGTTTGGTCCAGATAAAAGCAAATGATTTTTTTTCCGCAACTTTATATTGCACGCCTTTGTAACGGGCTTATGCGTCTTCGGACTGATCATGCCGTACGATGAAATCGTAATGATATCCCCAATCAAGTCCCCCTGCGCCGGTATCGTGAACGCCTTTATCGTCCGATCTTCCTTGCGCACCTCCACGATCTCTTCGGAGAGCTTCTCCGCCTTCTCGCGCATCCGCTTTGCCACCAGGCGCATCTGTCCGCCCTTCTGCGCGAACACTCCCGCCTGGAACTTCTTCGCCTCGATCTCCTTCGCCAGGCGCGCATTCGCCATATTCTCTTTTTCGATGCGCGCCGAAATCTCGCCCACCACATCTTTATAGTCGCCCACATATTGCTCCACTTTCCGCGTATGAACATCCAAGTAAAGCACTCCATGAGTAAAGGCGTTCAGGAATTCCGCATCGTGCGATATCACCAAGCAAGTCTTCTTATAGTTCACCAGGAATTGAGTCAAGTGCTCGATACCAGCCTTATCCAGGTTATTCGTCGGCTCGTCGAGCAATAAAATGTCGGGGTCTTGTATCAATGCCGAAGCAAGAAGCAATCTCGCCTGCTGGCCACCAGAGAAGCTCTTTATGATCCGTTCCTTGAAGTTTTTGTCTTTCGATTGCAAGTTCACCACTCCTAGGACTGCATCTATCCTAGGATCGATATCATAAACTTTTTCCTTGAATGACTTCAGGAAAAATTCCCGCACCGATAGTTCCATTTGATCCCTTGGAATGACCTGCCTAGCCGTTGCGATAGTTGCTCCATTCGTAATGTGGATCTCGCCAGACTCTTGCTTATTTTCGCCCAATATCAAGCTGAAAATAGTCGTTTTCCCCGCCCCATTCTGGCCCATCAGCGTCACTTTCGTGCCTCGGCGCACCGTAAAATTGACCTCGTCCAAAATAGGCTTATTATGGCCATATTCAAAGGAGACCTCATCGAATCGGATGATCGTATCGCCGGAAAATTCTGTCTTGGCATATTTATCTTTTTGGGCCATAGAATCTCTAGATTACGTCATTTTTGCCTATAATGAAAGCCTGTGTTCCCATTCGAGACATGATGGTATAATCATCACGTAGCAGTTTTACATATATCATCATGACCAAAAAACAAAAGATCACCTATTACATCCTTTTAGTCCTAGTCAGCTTGTTGTTCCTCATGGCCGCCGTTTTCAAATTCATGACCAGCGCACAGGAAGTCGCCGGTTTTGCCCAAGTCGGCTTGCCCGTATGGTTCATGTACTGGATCGGCATCGGCGAAGTTTTGGGCACTATCGGCCTTTGGGTCAAGTCCGCCAGATACTATGCCGCAGAAGGCTTGTTCCTAGTCTTGGCCGGCGCTTTTGGCACCACTCTGGTCACCATGGGATTCCTGCTTTCGCTTCTGCCTCTCGTCGTCGCAGTATTGATCATCATCATATTGAAGCTCGGCAACAAAGAAGCCAGAACAGTTTCCATCCCGACCATCTAAGCTCTTGCTCTCAAATATCACTCGCCACTAATGAATAATGTTTGTTCTGCGCTACCTTGTTAGGTCTTTAGTCAGCCTGACAATTATCTTTCCTTTTAACGTTCCCTTGTTCGATCTCGACTCCAAAAGCCTTATTGCTTCACGAAGACCATCGAGCATCTCTGGCGATTTTGCGATTTCATTGCGATTAAACGAATACCCCCTTACCAAGTAATAATGCAGGACGTTCGTTGCCCATATGCGGAATTGCGTCGCCTTTTTCGAATTAATCCGGTAACCCACGGCAATTATGGCATCAAGATTGTAAACTAACAAAATTCTTTTCACAGACCTTACGCCTTCGCTTTGAACTTGTAAGGATTCTTTACAAGTTGAATCTTTCTTCAATTCGCCTTCTTTGTATATCTTCCTTAGATGAGTCGTGACATTCTGCGCCGTCGTATCAAATATTATTGCTATGTCTGATTGTGTCGCCCACATTGTGTCTTCTTTAATATCCGCATGCAATTCAATGCCTCCATTTTTGTTCTCATAAAGAATGATCTTGCTTTCTTTTTCTATATTATCATTTTTTATATGCTTTTTTGTCATGTTAATACACGGTTAATTATTAAACCTAAAAGAAACCTCTCTCCGAGAATTCAGTAAGCATTTTTGCGACTACAAACTGGCAAATTAGTCGAGAAGATTTGTTTTATTTTAACAGACCGGCAGTGTTTGTAAATAAAAAAGCGGGATCCCATGATCCCGCCAGCGACTGACCTCCTTTCAAAATGGCGCGGTTGCAAATTCTTTCATCGCTACCGATCCGCCGAGACTGCATGCCTCGATCTCGCCATGCTGGCCCCTTTTCCTGAATGTATGGAAAGGCAATTTTTTCCTCGCCAGACACTGAGAAATATGATTCATTATGGCATAGCGCGGCATTCGCCACAGATTTCTCTTTTCTCCGTCACTGCAGAGCTGATTATTGCACTCGTTCTCATCGGCCATTTCTCCGAGAAACTTGCCGACAATCTCATTCGACCTCTCGTTGTCCAATACGTCGAGGTACCAAGTGCACGTCGTAGGCATTGCTGTCCTTTTGTTGATTGTTCCCTAGTGTGTGCTTTGCTATATCATACATCATTTATACCATATCGGATATAGTCACCCACAATGGCTCTGCGTCGAAATCGGATATATCATTTCGCGCCGAAGTAGCCTAGCAGAACCCTCGCCAGCCTGATTTCCTTGAATGAAATGTTCGCCCCCACTTTCGACTTTACCGGCGAAAGGAAGGGCGGCTTGTCATCATCCTGCTTTTCTGCAACCTCCTCTAATGCTTTTGCGATCTTGTCCCAATGTTGCGGCGAGATATCGTATTTCAAATATGAAATGTCGAGCTTTTGTGAATCAGGCACATATGAGATCAGCCCTTCCTCCGCCAAATCCTCGATATGCCCGATGATCGTGTCCGCCACCATTTCCCTGGCCGCCATGATCTCGCTCAAGCTCTTTCTCGCGCGTATCAGTTCCGCCGTCTTTTCAATAGACGAAATCTTGATTTGCTTTTCCTTTTTCCCCTTCTTGCCGTTAACCTGTTTTACGTAATGCAATGGCGCCACTTTGCCCAAGAATTCCGCGTGCCTTTCGCTCATTTCCTTTTCGCCGCGAAGCGCCAGATAATTCTCCGCTTTGTCAGATAAAGCCCGCAAGTGCCGGTCGTATTCCAAGACTTCCGGATGCACCTGCAGGGCCGCCTCATTCAGTCCCAGAATTGTCAGGCCCGCCAAGGTCCTCACGCGAGACAGTGCCACATAGCCCATACCTGGCTCAAAAGACTTTGAGAGATCAACCTCGATGGCGTCCAAGCTCATGCCCTGGCTTTTGTGGACTGTTATCGCCCAAGCAAGCCGGAGCGGGTACTGCGATATTTCCGCCAAAACTTTGCCGTCTTCTTCTATCTGCCAGGTCGCCCGCTCGATAGTTATCGTTTCTCCCCTCGATGTCTTGATGACAGGATCCATATCGGCAGCACAAGAGAAGATCACGCCGAGAGTCCCATTAACATAGCCTTTATCAAAATTATTCTTCACGCACATCACACGTGCGCCGCGTTTCAATCGCAAGTCTTCCGGGGCCAAACAAGATTTCTTCAAAACCTCCACCAGGCTTTTTCTGCCGCGCGAACCCATTGAATAGCGAACTTCTCCTTCTGCTACCTTGCGCAGCTCTCTTTCGTTGACCACATCCACGTCGATATTGTGGGTATAGAGGCGCGTAGGTTCTATTCCAACAACACCGAGCCCTCCCTCGCCACGACGAAGTGTCTTCGTTTGACCCTCCTCGCTAAAAAGCTCGTCGGGCTCAAAGTCGACACTTGTCGCTGGCTCGACGGGCTCGGCTAGCGTTTGCCTAGAAACCCCAACATAGCGCGTTCGCAATAGTTCCCGCGCGCCGTCCGAAACTTCCCCCGACCTGATCTCGTTCAATATCGTAACCGAAACATCATCCGCTTGGCGATAATTTTCAGAAAGATAACAAACCGCGAATTTGCCCTGCTTCCATGAATCCGAATTGTAGACAAATCTCGCATCCGGCTCGCCCATCCTGGAAATAGGCGGCAGCTGGAAAAAGTCGCCGCAAAGCACGATCTGGATGCCGCCAAAAGGCAATTCGCTTTTCTTGATATGCTTCAGCGTACGATCCACCATATCCAGCCGGAAGTGGTGCAGCATCGAGACCTCGTCAATAATCAAAACCTTTGTGTCCTCGATCCTCCGCCGAATACTCGATTTGTCCGCAATCGCCGCCAAATCATGATCCGTCAGGAAATTCTTGATGCCTATTCCCGACCAGGAATGTATCGTCATGCCGCCCATATGCGTCGCCGCTATGCCCGTCGAAGCCGTTATGCCTATCGGCACACCATGATCGCGCAAGTATCGGATATACTCATTCACGACATATGTCTTGCCGCTCCCAGCCGGACCGGTGATGAACACATTCGCCCCCGTTTTCATGATCGCCAGCGCATCTTTTTGAGTCATGCCTGAATTATAGCTGAAATTCTCTTTGTGGCGAGCTCGACAAGGACGCTGTACTCATTTGTTACGCCCGAGGACTCTCGCACTCGGAACTACGGTTGCATTTTCCAAAACTAGTCTGAATCCTTGGAAGACATGTTTTGTGAAAATGCCGGCGGTTATGAACGGCGACCCGCAGGACACGAAACAATAAAACTCCTTCCCGCCATGCTCGCCACGCCACTAAATCAGCCTTTTCTGCACAAATTCAGGCACTTCCTCTTTCACCTTGCGTTGGACTTGCACATCCCTCGTCGCCTTCCGATATGCGCAATAATCGCAGCCCGCCGATGCTTTCGGGATAGTTTCGCTCATAAGGCAATCTTTTATCTTCATGAGTGTCGGCTCCAGCCAAGAAGGATCTCCATTGCAAGGCAAGAGCAGGACGTCGAATTCCAATTTCTTGTCGAAAGCCGCCGCATCCTTATTGCCATTCACATATACAAAATACCCCGTCGCCGCCACATTGAAGCCGTTCTTGCGCAGTAGCCACTGATACACCTCCATCTGCCTTTTGTATTGCGCTCCCAGGTCACCGTCCAGTGTTATTTCTTCGCGCTTCGAAGTCGCCTTATAGTCCACCACTATCAGCTCTTTTTTGCTATTCACCCAAACATCATCCACCCCGCCTCGCACCGACAGGTTCGTCTCCGGATGCACATACTCTACGCCTTTTCGGAGCGAGTCCCGCCATTCATCCATTTTCGGATGGTCGAAGGGCACCGCATCTATACCATAAGTCTCCATGAATGGATGCTTCGTCCCCGCCACCCTGTGCGTATCGAACTCTTTCTTGAGCAATTCATCCACCGCCACATTCAAGGTCAATGGGAATCCCGGCGGCCTGCCAACGCCCATTCTCACATCTAGATAGAAGCACAGCGGACAATTCACGAAGAGGTCGATCTTGCTCCTGCTGATGCGAAAAGCCTCCGCGCTTTTAGGATCAAAAATATTCCTTGTGCGATGCGGCTTATAGTAGTCAGACATCTCTAATTATTTTTCACCGTCACGCTCTTCATAATCACATCCGTAGTCGGCTTGTCATTCGCGCCTGTCGGAGCTGTGGCGATGGCATCGACAACATCCATGCCCGAGATGACCTTGCCGAAGATCGTATAGCTGTGAGGCAGAGGATTGTCTTTCTGCATGATGAAGAACTGGCTGCCGTTCGTATTCGGGCCTGAATTTGCCATCGCCACCGTGCCGCGGACATAGCCAGCCTTGTATGAAGGCGTTGCCGGATTCAATTCATCCGCGAACTTGTATCCCGGACCGCCCATGCCTGTGCCAGTCGGATCGCCGCCTTGTATCATGAATCCGTTGATGACGCGGTGGAAAATGAGGCCGTTATAAAAGCCCTTATTCGCCAAAGTCACAAAATTGCTCGAAGCATTCGGCGCGTCCGCATCATAAGTCTGGAAAACTATCGTACCCTTGCTCGTCTCTATGGTGATTGTATGCATGAAGTTTTTTACGTTCGGATTAGTTGCTGTATTAGTAGTGGGAGCCTGTGTTACTGCTGCTTGCGAAACCGAGGCTGTCTGTGAAGCGCTGCCCTGTGCCGATGAGACCGTCGTCGAAGCAGTCATATCAGTAGAGGAAGCATTGCTATTTTGATCCGGACTTATCGGATAGCCGGAGCTATGGTCCAAGAAAAACCAAGCGATCGCTATAATTGCGACAACTACGATAACCCAAATCCATTTATTTTTTGTCATAATCAGAGATTATACATTTCTTTTGCCTTGGAAACAATAGCATTCTTCGCCTCTTCCAATGGCATCAGCATCAATATTCCCGCCGCAGCTTTGTGTCCGCCGCCGCCAAATGCAGCCGCCAGCTTTGAGACATCATATTTTTCCGCGTCATGAGTCCGCAGACTTACCCTGACCCTATCCCTTTCAACTTCGAATAATGTCGCGCTTATTTCCCAGCCTGAAACTCGATTTAAAATAGGCGATATCTGTCCGCCGCTAACCTCGCCTGGCGGTATGTTTTTTGCTTGTATCTTGTCCCAGGAAACCAAAGATAATGCCATTTTATTGTCGAAGAAAGTCTCTATGTTACTGAATGCCAAGCCCTGCATATAAATATATTGAGGGCTGTTAGAATTCTTCATTGTAGCTATTGTCTTCCAGATAGTCGGCGTGTATTTGACGAGTTCAGCCGCTATGAGAAAGGTTTTCTCCGAGACTCCCTCATATTGGAATCCGCCAGTGTCAGTATAAATCCCCATGAATAGATCTGTAGCAATATCGCTGTTCAGCTTGATATTCCAGATCTTGAAGCATTCAAATAAGATCTGGCTTGTAGCTGGATAGCTCTTTTCGACCAGATTCACGTCGGCAAAGCCTTCATTGGTCGCGTGATGGTCAATAATGACAGTGCGAATAGGAAAAGGCAGCTTTATCGGCTTAAAGCGCGTGATCTGGCCTAGCGAACCACTGTCGAGGATGATGAATAGGTCATAATCCTTGAGATTCACTTCGAAGAAATGTTTTTTGACTATCTCCTTAGCCCCAGGAAAATGCATGAAACCTTCCGGTATGTCCGAATCGCCTTTTATGATCGTGACTTTCTTGCCCATCTGCTCCAGTGCGAACTTCATCGCCAAAGCTGACCCTACCGAGTCGGGGTCCGGCGAAGGATGGCAGTGCAGTAAAATTGAGCTCGCCTTTTTGATCTCTTCAAGAATTAAAGGCGATTTTTCTAGTATTATCGGCGATATCTTATCTTCCATAATGTCGCTCCATTCTACGGGACTTATGTGATAATTCCAAGCTTATTGCCTCAATACCTTAATCTTCTCCTCATACTCCTCCTTTGAGATCTCGCCTTTTGCAAAGCGATCTCTCAAGGTCTCTTCCGCATCTGTGCCACCCATATGCCAACAACGGCCCCGGCCGCATCTGCCGCCGCGTCCGCGAAATATCCTGAAAATCACAGAGATTATGATGACCGCAACCAATACTTGGACCAAGACCCCGATGACTGGCCAGCCGCCGCCATAATAACCGTTATAATATCCCCACATCATAGTTTTTTGTATAGTTATGCTGATAAATTACTGGAAGAAAACCGTCATGCTCGCTGTCATATCCTTGGCGCCGCCGCTCTTTATGATGAGAGTGCCTTGCGAGTTAGATGGCTGGAAGGAATATATAAGGTTAGCAGTATAAGTCACTAAATCATTGGTCGCAGTGGTTGTAAGAGCTTGCGCTGTGCCCTTTGCGATTATGACGCCGTTTGCATTAGCAAGAATCACTGGGAACGTACCGGTCGAACTGTACCAGTATCCGCGCGCAGCACCAGTAACCGTTAGCGGCGTTGAGATTGAACTGTTATGGCCAGGATTGGCTATATAGACTATCTCCGTCGAACTCGATGTCTCATACAACGCCGGCAAGTTGACCATGGTACCGGTCATGAACGAGCTCATCATCTGCGATGTGGGAGCATTGCTAACTGCAGTCGTTATCGGCTTCACTGTCGTAACCGTGCCGGCCTTCGGCGTAGTATTCGCGGTCGTAGTCGTGGTTGTCTTGACTGTAGTCGTTTGCGTGACCGTATGCGTTGTCTTGCAAGTAGAACTTACCACATCATAGACTCCGCCATTCGCGACGCAATCAGACATTGCTTGGTTCTCCGCGCTCGGACCGCCCATGTTATTGCTCCAAACCCAAGCGAATAGCGCAATGACGATGACTAGCAAGATGAGGACCCAATATTGTTTTTTCATATTATTAGTTGATTTAGTAACACTGACGTTAAGTATTATAACACAAATAAGATAACAAATGGCACTCTAGCTATTCGACCAAGGAAAGCGAACCGTCGCTTTCGCTAGATACGCCGTTAAATTTCGCCTCCGCGATAATGCCTACATTTCCATTGAAATCGTTAGTAAAGGTCGCCGTACAGTTGAATTCTGGAATATCAATATCACCAGCTATAAAGTAATCCTTATTGGCCATCAGCTTTGCCGTATCGAGACATGCATCGGCATTCATGTCCGCCTGGATCCGATATTCCCTTTTGTTCGCCAAGTCTGAATATATCAAAGCGGAATTCATGGCCACTAACGACATGGCCAGCGTCCCAGTCGCAAGCAAGATAACCGCTATTAAAGCTATGAATCCTTTTTGTTTATTGTTCATAGGCATCTTCTATTTGTTGGGTCGTTTTGATATCGCCCAAATAATTATCCGCGCTAAATTTGATAAAGCCTGCCAATAAAAAAGAGAGTAATACTGAATAAACACAAACTTCTATTAGCGTCATTCCGCCATTCGAGCTTCTATTGTAAATCGCTTGTTTTCTTTTCATTTATTTGAAATCAATCTCATAAAGAGTCGGTGAAGAATGCGACAAAACGTACATCTTATTGCCATCGCAAGTCAGCGTCTGCGGCAATATCGGCAATGAGAAGGAAGTCAAGGAAGCGAAAACTCCATCAGTATTGCGCAAGTCGAAGGCCTTGAACTCATGATCGGGCTCGTGGGTGATAACGAATAAATGAGACTTGTCCTCCACAATGCCGTATATGCCTCCTTTTTCGTTATTTGAATTGAAAGGTGCCAGATTTGCCATTGAAGTAGAGGCCCAGGCGAACAATTCATGGTCAGCGGAAATATCAAAGCCGCCAGAAGTCCTGCCAAATCCAAGACTGTCTTCAAAATATGACAAGGACTTGCCTTCCTGCCTTTGCCAGCCAGAAGGACTAAAATAATTAATAAGCGCAATCCTTGAAGGATCAGGCACATTTATTATCCGCAATTGCTTCTCATCCGATGCCGCGACGTAAGCGATATTGTAGTGCAGGTAAATATCATTGATCTTGCTTCCCGTCTCCAATCCAGAGTTCTTAATAGGTGAAAGCGGATTGGAAACATCAATTACGGAAAATTCATCGCCATCCCATTTTTCTGTACCAAGATAGACATGGTCATTATTGTAAAAGATGGAAGTGGCATAAGGCGGCGTGGCAGTCGCAAAAGGCAAAGGCATCCGGTATTTCTTTTCAAGAACTGGGCTGTCCAAGCCATCTAGACGGATGATGTG
Source organism: uncultured Candidatus Saccharibacteria bacterium (assembly GCA_964555555.1). GTDB lineage: Bacteria > Patescibacteriota > Minisyncoccia > Phycocordibacterales > PALSA-1337 > C7867-002. The sequence continues at coordinate 23,492 of CAZKSQ010000003.1, forward strand.
AAGCTGTGCCGCAGTGCTAGCTGCGGCGGCATATATCCTTTTGCCATGAAGCGCTATGGCGACGATGCCGGGACCAGTGTTGATCGAGGAAAGCAGTTTCGGATTGGCGGAGTTGCTGATGTCGATGACAAATAAGTCTGGGTCAGCAGAATTGGACGAGTCAGAAGAGATATAAGCGATATTATTCCTGACTTCAACGTCTGTTAAGGGCAAAAGCGGGTTTATTGGCAGATTTATAGGAGTTAAGCCAAGCGATATTGAGGCGCCTTGATGAGATTGAGCGCTGGAATCATCCAGCAAGACGTAGGAACCGACAATGCTCTGATCAGTGAAATCGACAGAACAAACGGAGGTCCCATCGCCCATATTCGATTCAGAAGTTGATGCCAATCGAACAGCGGAAAATGCAATAGTTGCATCGTAGCCATCAGAAATACTTATATTCGTCTGGATACGGTCATTGCCATACCAGCGAGCGTTGGCACTTATGACAATCGAACCGTCAGTTATTTCTTTGCTTTGATATGGCAATAAGTCGAGCTGATCGCGATTTCGCATAAAAGCATCCAAAAGAGCGTTCTTAGCTTTGGCGCGATTGAATATCGCGCGAGCGCTTGCGGATGATTCAGAAATGGCAACAATAAATAGTAGCGACAAGGCAAGTGCCACTATGATGTCGATCAATATTATTCCTTTGTTAAGTTTCATATTCATGATAGTTTTTTAGGCTCTCCCTCCCTTGCCCTTCCGTAGCTCGACTGCAAGGAGAGCGAAGGAGGGTCGCTGGCTGCGACGGTCGAGCCGCTACCGAACTACCTGCTTGGCGTTTTCTTAGCGCTTCAATGTTGTAAGACCTTTGAGACATCATATATTGGCAGCATTATCGATAGCGCGATTGCTCCGACGGCACAGCCCATTCCGGCCATCATTACCGGTTCGACCATGGACGTCAGCTTTTTCAGGGCATATTCTATATCGCGATCCATTATGGCGGCACAGCGGGAAAGCGAAGCGCCGAGGGTGCCTGTCAATTCGCCCGCGGAAACCAATGAGGGAACGAAGGCCGGCAAGCGTTTTATTTTCGATATGACAGAGCCTAGCGCGACTCCCTTCGAGACATCCTCGATATGCCTTTGGCATGCCTTTTTTAATGGCCAAAAAGATATGAGCAAGACCGTATCTCGATAGGCGGAAGCGGATGGTATTCCAGATTCAATGAGAGAACCGAGAGAGCTGAACAATACAGACGACGAATATAGAAATGCCAAGTGTCCTATCATCGGGATTCGGAATATTACAGACTGGATCATATTTCGAACTGTCACTACTTTCGAATAGAAAATGATGAGCAGGCAGAAAACAACAATAGGAGCAAATAAAAAGAATAATCCGTAACTGCTCAACATATCCGAAGCCGCCATTACGATCTTGGTTATCAAGGGTAATTGCACATGCAAACTCTTCAACATAGGTATTATCTGTGGCATTACCCCTTTCATTAGGCCGATGGTCATGGCCAGAGCGAATAGTCCGATAACGACAGGATAAGTCATGGCGGAAAGGCATTTTTTGACCAGCTCGTCTTCGCGTTCGAGCAAAAGCTTTGAGAAATTCAGGGCTTTTGCCAGCTGGCCGGAAGATTCGCCATGAGCGATCAATCCCAATACAGTGGAAGGCATTACGATCGAGCACGACAAGACCTTGGCAAGAGTGTTGCCGTTCTCTACTTCCCGTTGGACATAGCCAATCATTGTTGCATGTTTTTTATTCACGCCTTGAATGGAAATCTCCAAGGCTTTATTCAGAGCCAAGCCGGAAGAAACATAGAGCTCTAGGCGCTCCAAGAATAGGATTAGTTCACGTCGTGACCATTTTTGTTTTCTTAATGTTTTTTGCATGATGTTTGTGAGTTTAGGCGCTCCCTCCTCGCTCGACGAAGTGTCCGTCTCGTCAAGCTCACCGGACACTTGTCGTCGCTACGACGGTCGAGCCACTGCAAATCTTTAGTTATGGTCAGGTGTACAGCACCCGCATCACTTCCTCCCTGGTCGTGACTCCCCATTCGACCTTTTCCATGCCGTCTTCATGGATGCCGCAAAAGCCTTTTTTCTTGGCATAGTCCATGCAGGCGGCGAGCGGCTCTTTCCTTTCGATCATTTCGGAAAGGCCCGCGTCGACTTCGCAGGCTTCTGCGATCACGGAGCGGCCAGAATACCCGACATTCCTGCAGAGCTCGCAACCGAGCCCGAAGCATTCTGCGCAGATATTCCTGACTAGGCGTTGGGCGATAATCAGCCGCAAAGTCGAAGCCAAGAGGAAGTGGTCAACGCCCATATCTATAAGCCGCGGAATAGCTTCTAGAGCAGAATTGGTATGAAGAGTTGAGAGAACCAAGTGTCCCGTCAAAGCGGTGTGTATTGCAACCTTCGCTGTCTCGCTATCGCGAATCTCGCCCACCATGATCACATTGGGATCTTGGCGGAGCGCAGCGCGGAGTCCGGTTGCGAAAGTCACGCCGTGAGAATGACGGATATGCACTTGCCGAACTCCGTTAATTTCGTATTCAACTGGATCTTCCAAGGTAATGATAGAGATTGGATCCTTAACTTTCAGAGAGAGAAATGCATGTATGGTCGTGGTTTTGCCGGAGCCGGTTGGTCCGGTAATGAGAATGAGTCCGTTCGGTTTTTTTAGCGCGGAATCGATGACCCGCGCATGGTCAGGAGTGAAGCCTAGTTTGGCGAAAGACGTGTTGTCCAATGCCTTCGCCGGCAACAAGCGTATGACTGCATTCTCGCCATGATATGTCGGCATGAATGATATGCGCAGGTTGAAATCCGTATCATTGATCTTTGCCCGCCAGCGTCCATCCTGCGGCTCAAAATGGATATCTGTCCTTGCACCGCTCAATATCTTCAGCCGTGCGATCATTTCCTCGTGCAGTCTTTTTGGCAAATATCCAGCTTCATCCAGCGAACCGTCTATGCGAATCCTCACCAGTAGATCTTTTTCCCTTGGATCTATGTGAATATCCGAAGCGCGCAAAGAAACCGCATAAGAAAGTATGCCTTCGATAGTGTCTACCGCATTGGACAGATTTGCAGGAAAAAAGTAATTCGCCGGCGCGATTCTGGCTGGAATATTCTCTAAATTTTGAAAATCTTTTGTTTCATTCATGCTACAAGCGTATCAGACGCTGATAAAAAAGTTATGAAGTTTTGATAAAAAAGTGATAAAAAAATAATAAAGTTTTGATAAAGAGCAGAGGCGAGGCCTCTGTTTATAACAGCTTGCATAATATGCATAACGATGGTATCGTTCTCAACTGGCATGTTCTTTCCAGACAAGGATTTGTTTGGCGTGCCAACGCAATAACAAATAGCAAATCATGACGACACATAATGCGACCGCAACACCGGCACCCAAAGCAACGGTTAACCAGGGTGCGCCTGATATTCAACGCAATGTGTACCGGCCCAATCCTGACCGCATTCTCGCTCGGCACTTCGGCCAGTCTGTACTGCCGCTGCGGCGCGATCAAATGATCAGATCGAATCGTCCTTAGTCAGCATTGCTCAACCCAACCCGCCCAACTCCACTCGAGAGCTTGGCGGGTCTTTTCTTTTTTTGCTACAATCATCGGATGAAAGAAAACCTCCAAAAGCTCTCGACGGACCCTTACAAGGGCGTGCGCGACTTCTATCCTGACGATATGGCCGTGCAGAACTATATATATGGCATTTGGAAGAAGACTTTGCAGAGCTTCGGCTACGAAGAATATGCGGCGTCTGTATTGGAACCAGCGGATCTTTATCGGGCAAAGTCAGGCCAGGAATTGGTAAATGAGCAGACTTACACCTTCAAGGACAGAGGTGACCGCGAAGTCACAATCCGCCCGGAAATGACCCCAACAGTCGCAAGGATGGTCGCCGCGCACAAAAGAGAGCTGGCATTGCCCTTGCGATGGTTTTCGATCCCCAACCTTTTCAGATACGAACAGCCTCAAAGAGGCAGACTGCGAGAACATTGGCAGCTGAATGCAGACATTTTCGGGCTAGATAATGTTGAGGCGGAAATAGAGATCATTTATTTGGCGTACCAGATAATGAAGAATTTTGGGGCAAAAGATAGCGATTTTGAAATCAGGTTGAATGATAGAGGGTTGCTTCAAGCGGAAATAGATAAGAGAATCTCGAACGAAGATTCTAGAATTAATGCCATAAAGCTTTTGGACAAAAAAGAGAAGATGCCTTCGGAAGAATTCAATAAGAAATGGAAGGAGATTTCCGGGAGCGATTTCGATTTGAACATCGAGCCCAACGAAAGCATCATTAAAATAATAAGCGCGCTCAATAAGTCTGGCGTAAATAATGTTAAATTCTCGCCGACGCTCACTCGCGGTTTCGATTACTATACTGGCATAGTCTTTGAGATTTTCGACACCAACCCAGATAATAAAAGGTCTTTATTTGGCGGCGGACGCTACGATGACCTTACTTCCCTCTTCGGCGGCGACAAAGTGCCAGCCGTCGGCTTTGGTATGGGCGATGTAACCATGAGAGATTTCCTCGAAACTCACAAGCTTTTGCCGGAAATTAAGAGCCTAACAAAGCTTCACGTCTGCACACTGGATGTAAAATTCATCGCACCAGCCGAGGAAATCGCCATGAAGCTTAGAGAAAAAGGCTTGAACGTATCTGTGAATCTAACGGATAAGAAGGTAGGCGACCAAATCGGCTGGGCTAGCAAGCATCATATTCCCTATATCGTCTGCATCGGCGATGAGGAAGTGCGAACCGGAAAGATGAAGTTGAAAAATCTATCGACCAGCAACGAAAGAGAGATTATCGTTGACGAAATTGTAAAAGAAGTGTCTAACAACGAAAAAGTGGAGTAGGCTCGACCGTCGAGCGAGCGACAAGTCTCCGCGGAGCTTGACGACGGGGAGACTTCGTCGTCGCGAGGAGGGAGAGCCTACTATGGCGTTGTATTAAATTGAAAGAAAAAATGAGAAAAATAACTTTTGATTTAGAAACCAAGAATATCTTTCAGGATGTCGGCTCCAACGACCCTACCGCTCTCGATGTCTCCGTCGTCTGCATCCACGACTCCCTGACCAATGAATATAAGAGTTTTTTTGAGAAAGATTTCAACGACCTCTGGCCCATCCTCGAGCAAGCCGACGTTTTCATCACCTGGAATGGCGACCATTTCGATATACCAATTTTGAATAAATATTATGCCGGCGATCTCACCAAAATAAAGAGCCTTGACCTCATGAAAGAAGTCCAGCTGGCAATGGGACGCCGCTTGAAGCTCGATACTGTCGCGGAAGCCACGCTGGGCGTAAATAAGAGCGGCCACGGTCTCGACGCCATCGAATGGTGGCAAAAAGGCGAGCTCGACAAGCTGGCGAAGTATTGCATCGACGACGTACGCCTGACCAAGGAGCTTTACGACTTTGCCATCCTGAACAAGAAGCTGAAATACAAAGATGGCGGCGTCCTGAAGGAAGTACCTCTCAATGTCTCAAAATGGGAGATCCCTATGTCTAGCGCAATGACATTCACGTTGCCGTTCTAAAAATAACCAATAACCAAGATACAATAACCAAACAATAATCAAATTCCAATAACCAAATGATCGCACCCGTTTGAATATTGGTTATTGATTATTGTTTGGTTATTGTATCTTGGTTATTGGTTATTCTCTGCTATAATGGCGCAATGGAACCCCGCCGATCTTCACTTATAACCTTGCCGGGAGCGATAATAATAGCTGGTGCAATAATAGCCGTTGCTATCATCTGGGTCCGTCAGCCAGCAAAGACTCCTCCAGCGCCCAATGACGCTACTGCAGCCCTAGCGAACGCTCAATCCGGACAGATCAATATGCGCGATGTCAGTGCCGCTGACCACATCTATGGCAATCCCAATGCGCCTATAAAGATCGTGGAATATTCAGACCCTTCCTGCCCATACTGCAAAGCTTTCAATCCCACCATGGAACAGGTCATTTCCGAATATGGCCCTTCCGGCAAAGTCGCTTGGGTCTATCGCAGTTTCCCATTGGACAAGCCTGATGCCGATGGTAATATTTTGCACAAAAATGCCGGCCATGAATCGCAAGCCCTAGAATGCGCCGCGTCTGTAGGAGGCAATGACAAATTCTGGGCCTTTGAAAAGAAACTCTATGAAGTCACTCCTTCCGTCACTTCCGCCACACCCAACGGCTTGGATCAAAGCGAGTTGCCGATCATCGCAAAAAGCGTCGGCATCGATCAGAATTCATTCACCGACTGTCTCGGTAGCGGCCAGTTCGCCAGCAAGGTGGAAGCCGACTATACCGATGGCATCAATGCCGGAGTCTCCGGAACGCCTTACTCTGTTATGATCACTCATTCTGGAAGCAAGATCCCCATGGTTGGCGCAGAGCCGTATACGACCATAAAGAGCGCGATTGATGCATTGCTAGCGGGGAATAATTGACAAATACTCTAGTCTGCTTAGTATAAGGTTAGACAACAGCTG
>CAZKSQ010000004.1:0-24498 GCA_964555555.1 uncultured Candidatus Saccharibacteria bacterium
TAACCGTGAATTTTGTAGTTCCGAATATTTCTTTCGCCAAGATGCGATACAATTCCGTGACCAATTTCATGCCGTCCTCATAGTCCGCATAAGCCCAATAGAATTCCATATTGGTGAATTCCTGGACATGCTCGGGGCTGGAGCCTTCATTCCTATAAATGCGCCCGATCTCGAAAGTTTTTGGGAATCCCGCGGCCATAAGTCTTTTTTGCCATAGCTCACCGACGGAAATCCGCAGATAAACATCAAGATCATAATCGTTGTGATAGGTTACAAAAGGTCTGGCTTCCGCGCCACCGGTAGTTGTTTCTAATGTTGGAGTTTCAACTTCGAGAAAGCCTTTGTCTTCCAAGAATCTCCGAGTGACCTGCCAGAATTTGGCTTTTTTATAGAACAAATCTCTCCCTGCTGGATCCATGATGAAATCCAAATATCTCTTCCTCAATTTTTCATCCGGATCGGTGAGTCCATGCCATTTTTCCGGCAAAGGCAAAAGAGACTTGGCTGCCATATTCCATCCTGTCATCAAAATGCTCTGCTCGCCTTTTTGCGTGGTAAAGAAAGTGCCAGTGACGCTGATGATATCGCCGATGTCGACAGCGTCATTCAATAGTGAAAATAATTCTGTTTTTAAAGCATCTTTTTTTACCACAGCTTGGAATGTGGCACTGCCATCATCTAGCACGATAAAGAGGATAGCTCCTTGGCCGCGTATAGCCATGATCCTTCCGGCCAAATGCGCTTCTTTCTGGCTCTTTTCCAAATCAGCAAACTTGTTCCTTGCTTCGGATAGCGAAAAATCTCTCGGCACGCTTACCGGATAAGGATCGACGCCAGATTTCTTCAAGAGCTCGAGTTTTTCCAGTCTGGTTTGTTTGAGTTCTTCTAGTGAAGCCATTATTTGATTATAACCACTTTATAGGTGATTGTCCCCTTCGGTGTCTGGACACTGACCGTGTCCCCTTCTTTGCGGCCAAGCAATGACGAGCCTAGCGGCGACAAATTTGAGATCTTGCCTTGCGACATGTCAGCCTCTTCTGATCCCACAATAGTATATATGTATGACTTATTATCTCCTTCTTTTTGGAGCCTCAAGGTGGTTCCAACCGTGATGACCTCGCCGCTAGTCTTCCCGGCTATGACTGCTTTCTTGAGCAAATCTTCCAGGCGGCTGATCCTATCCTCCACTTCGGCCTGCTCTTCTCGCGCCTGATGGTACTCGGCGTTCTCTGATAAATCGCCCAATTTCTTGGAATACTCCAGATGTTCCGCGACTTCCTTGCGGCGCTCAGACTTGAGATAATCTAGCTCTTTCTGCAATTCCGCAAATTTCTCGCTGGTAAGGTACTGGGTTTCGTTGGACATGTTTGGTATTCGAGATTAATGTGTGCCAGAAATAATACCAGAAAGCAAGCTGGGATTCAAGAGCGCATAGACCCATGAGCAACAGCAGAGCGTTAACTCCAAATTATTGACAAGTCGTCAAAAATGGATTGGCAGCACCGGGATTGGCTTCAGACACGTCGCTTTTGCCAGTATTGTCCAAGCAGAAATATTTGTTTGAAGACAGTAAGCCCCGAATCGCATAAGTGGTCGGCAACTGTGACCAGACGCTAGATGCATTGACGCTACCTGTTACGACAACTATCAAACCGCTAGGATTAACACCAAGGATATTATTTGTTGTGACTCCTTGATACCCATAAGCTGCCCCAGCAGTGCCGTTTGTAGACAAATCAGTTGTAAGCTGTAGATATTTTCCGCTAGCCAAGAAGGAGTACGCGGAAGCCGCAGTAGCAAAGCTGCCGGCAAAGGAATCTACAACTCGATCTGTTTCCATCTGAACCCTTAATTGTTGAATGTCTGAAATGACCTTAGCGTCCTTGCTTCGGGCTCTCGCTCCCTGCAGAGCAACCAAAATCACTGATGCCAAAACGCCGATAATAGCGATGACCACTAACAGTTCTATAAGAGTAAACCCGCCTGACTTGGAATATTTCATTGAATTAACGGAGAAAATACGATATTAGAATAAAAACGACTATTAGGCTTATAATTACAACTGACAACAAAATAGTATTGGCAGTCTTCACAGATTTTGCCAGACCATTGCGCATGAGCCATTTGACCATACCAGGCTCCGTCGAGGAATAACGCGGGCTATTGGCGGCAATCGAGGTGTCGTTCGCGCCGGACTGCTGCGGCATGCTCGCGCCAAACTTATCTTCATCAAATTCAATTTCAGATGACATGGTTATGAAGTTAATTTATTTATTGATTATATACCTTTAGCTTTTCCGAGACAACCTTCTGCATTGCGAGCTTTGCAGGCTTCAAATATTTGTAAGGCGCGACTTCGTCCGTGTCTTCCGATAATGACTTGACTAGGCCAGACCTGTACGCCAACCGCAATTCTGTGCTGACGTGGACTATAGCTATGCCGGCCTTGATGGTATTTTCCACATCTTCGTCTGAATTGCCTGATGAGCCGTGCAAAACCATAGAAATACTGACCTTATCGCTTATATCTTTTACGCGCTTAACATTCAAGGCGGGATCACCTCCACGAATCATGCCGTGAATGTTTCCTACAGCGGGAGCCAAGAGATCGATGCCTGTTTCATTGACGAATCGCAATGCATCTTCCGGCTTGGTCATCATTTCTTCTCCGATTACAGCCCCAGCAGGAATCTCATTCAGGACTTTTGAAGACTGGCCGATGAAGCCAAGCTCGCCCTCGACTATGACATCACGGCCGGAAGAACGGGCATATTCGACGCATTTCTTGGCGATAGAGATATTCTCTTCCAAAGAAAGCTTTGCGCCATCGAATATCACAGCATCAAAGCCCGCATCTATGGCCTGTTTGACCCTTTCGAAGGAATAAGTGTGATCGGCATTCAGGAAAATCTCTTGATTCCTTTCTTTCCTGATGCTTTTGATTATTTCCGCGCCCTGGATCACGCCGACATAATCGCGTTCGCCTTCGGAGAGGCCGACGATGACAGGCACTTTCAATTCATAAGCCGCATCAGCGATAGCCCAGATGCCGTCTAGGTTTGCGGCATTGAAATGTCCAATGGCTTTTTTGTTGGCGCGAGCGACAGTGATATGTTCTCGGAGCGTCATGGCAATATTGTAACATTGTTTGATATAATAAATACAATGTTCTCCAAACAAATAGACTTTCTCGCAATCGGCGACATAACCACAGATGCCTTCATCCGCCTCAAGAATGCTTCGGTGCATTGCAAGGTCAATACCAATGACTGCGAGATCTGCCTTCCTTTCGGCGACAAAATACCTTTTGAATACGTAAAAGTTGTGAAAGCTGTAGGCAATTCGGCAAATGCGGCGGTTGCGGCTGCGCGTTTGGGCTTGAAGACCGCCTTCGTGACGAACCTTGGCGACGACCAGAACGGCAAAGATTGCATCGTCGAACTCCGAAAAAACAATGTTGACACGACATTCGTGAGCGTACACAAGCATAAGCCATCAAATTATCATTTTGTTCTTTGGTATGACGTAGATCGTACGATCTTGGTCAATCACAACGAATACGACTACCGCTTGCCCAAACTGCCTGTTCCAAAATGGATTTATCTTTCTTCTTTGGCCGCTAATACTTATCCATATCACATGGCATTGGCTGACTACCTGGAAGCAAATGCTTCTGTTAAGCTCGCATTCCAGCCTGGCACATTCCAAATGTCGCTGGGCTTGGTCGAACTTGAAAGGATATACAAGAGGACTGAATTTTTCGTCGTAAATGTAGAAGAGGCACAGCGCATCTTGAAAACCGATTCGCGCGATATAAAAGAACTCATGAAAAAACTGGCTTCCTATGGCCCGAAGCTGGTTGCCATCACGGATAATACCAATGGTTCCTATTTGTTCGACGGCGATCACAATTACCACATGCCGATGTATCCGGACCCGAGGCCCGCTTTTGAAAGAACGGGCTGCGGCGATGCTTGGGCATCGACATTCGTTTCGGCATTGGCGATGGGCAAGAGTCCTTTGGAAGCTTTGGTCTGGGCACCGGTAAATCCGATGTCGGTGGCACAATTTGTTGGCGCACAGGAAGGGCTGATGAGCAAGGATCAACTTGAGTGGTGGTTAGCGAGAGCGCCGGAGGATTACAAGCCAAAGGAAATTTAACAAAAATAACATATCTAAGCACCTAACTTTAACTACAAAAGTGGTGAGTTTTTATTACTTCCTCCTCACGACGACAAAGTGTCCCCGTCGTCAAGCTCCGCGGACACTTGTCGCTCGCTCGACGGTCGTAATAAAAACTCAAATCAACGTATGTAGTTTTCTTTAAATGCCTCCCAACCGTTTTCAATGATTGCTTTCCTAGCTTGTTTCGCCAGATTCACGACATAAAATAGATTATGGATCGATAACAATGTTGCTGCCAAAATTTCCTTGGCTCGGCAAAGATGGGCGATGTAAGCGCGAGAATAATTCTTGCAAGTGTAACAAGAGCATTTTGGATCAAGGGGGCCAAGGTCATTTACAAAACGAGCATTGAATAGATTTAACCGGCCTTCGCTTGAGTAGACTCCCCCATTTCTCGCCAAGCGGGTTGGCGCAACGCAATCGAAGGTGTCTATTCCATTCTCGATGGCCAATATCATATCTTCAGGTTCGCCAATACCCAAGAGGTGGCGAGGCTTTTCTTCCGGCAATTCGCGGCAGACCCAGCCGACAGCTGTGCCGATATCGTCCTTGTCGAATGAGCCTCCGATGCCGAAGCCGGGAAAATCCATAGCGCCGATTGCTTTTGCGCTTTCTACTCTCAACTCTTCATGCCTTCCTCCTTGAACTATCCCAAATAAAGCGGAATCTGTTTCTTTCTTCTTCAAAGCATCTCTGTGCCGAACCAAGCATCTTTCTGCCCAGCGGTGCGTCCTTTCAATAGCTTGCTTCTGGCGGCTATATTCTTCCAGTGGCAAGATGCATTCGTCAAAAGCGAATATTATGTCAGCGCCGATGTCATGTTGTATTTCTATCGACCTTTCGGGTGTAAATCTGTGAGTAGAACCGTCGATTATTGATTTGAAAGTGACACCATCGTCATCGATAGCAGCCAAATTCATCTTTTTAGGCGCTCCCTCCGAAGGTCGCGCCACTGCAATCTTACTGTGGTGACCGTTAAAATCTTGACCGAGCGAAAACGCCTGGAATCCGCCGGAATCTGTAAACGTAGGGCCTTTCCAGTTCATGAATTTTCCAAGGCCGCTGCTTTTCTTTATAATTTCCGTGCCAGGCTGCAAATATAAATGATATGTGTTCGCCAAAACGGCTTGAGCGCCAACTTGATCTTTTATTTGTTCTGGCGTAAGCGCCTTAACCGTCGCTTTTGTGCCGACGGGAATAAATGCTGGCGTCTCGATTGTTCCGTGAGGAGTTTCTATAGTGCCAGCGCGGCCCAAAGTTTTGCCCAATCGAGCATCGATCTTAAACTTGATCATTTTTTGAGTATACTGGAAATCAATTGACCTTGCCAATGAATGGCAAACCGATCCTCTTCCTGGCTGATTCGCCTTTCAAAATATTCTTGCTGCGTTCGGAATGGTCGCCTCTGCCATTTTGATGTGCTGGTTCATTCACAGCCTTTAATGAAGAACCCAGAAAAACCGTATGCTTTCCATATCGAATATCGATGTCATCCATAGCTTTCAATATCTTATGGACCTTTTCGATGCGCTCAGAATTGCCGAAGAGGTCGATCGTCTCGGCATTCTCATGAGAAAGATCCATGAGAGCAATGCCGGTCGCGCGGTACAAGACTTTTGGCCGGTAGACGATATTGAACTTGTCTCTTATAGCGGAAATGATCTCTTGCGGCGCGGAGACGCCTTGAACCAGCTTTATCTCCAAACCATGATAACGAAATTCTTGGGTCTTCAGGAAAAATGCTACTCGCCGAGTGAAAAGGTCGTGCCGGCGAAGCTTGATGCAGGCATTCTCGATATTCTTGGAAAGCTGGGAGAAGATAAATTCCTTTTCCATAGAAGGCGGAGTAAAAGTCCTAGTCTTGCTCACCGAAGCATAATCGTGCTTTTCGCCCAAAGTTAATTCGTAAACAAAATTACCATTAAGCTCGGCATGGATCTCTTGTATGGGCTTGGTGAAATGCTCTTTGACCCAATCAGCATCTTTTATTGCGAAATCGAGAGCAGTTACGAAACCTTCGCCTCCGTGCAGAAGCGGTTTCAATATTTTATTGATGTAAGCAGATGTATTCGGACCAATGCCCCAGATCTTGCCGACCGGAAGCTTCGCCAAATACAAATGAATATCCTTGCCAGGAATTATGGTCAGACCATCAGGCTTTCGCCACTTTGAAGCAAGCTTGGCAATAACCTTATTCACCGACAAGCCTACCGAGAATGTCATGCCTAGTTCGGTGACCAATGAGTGCTGGATCTTGATAGCCATATCTTCATAGGACATGTTATTGGGTCGCCTCATGCCGGTCAGGTCGGCAAAGCATTCGTCTATGGAATATTCCTCGACTGCTTCGGTGTACCTGCGGACGATCTCATACATGCGCCTGGAATATAAGCTGTAAGTCTCGTAGTCCGATGGCAAAATTATCACATCCGGACAGATCCTCCTTATCTCCGACAATCTCATCGCCCGCTTTACGCCGCGCGCTTTAGCTTCATAGCTCATAGAAGAAGCTATGCCACGCTCTTTGCCCGTCACCACTGGTTTGCCCTTGAACGCAGGATTCTTGGCGACTTCGCAAGAAGCAAAAAAAGAGTCTCCATCTATATGGAGTATGGCTCGAGGAAAAGAATAGTGGCTTAGTATGGGCATATTTTGTTTCCTTGAATTTGTTGACTTTTAATATCAAAAGTGATATAATACAGCCAGATTTACAACTACAGGATGGTGCGCATCCTCAACAAGAGCTGAAGCTCTAGCGCACAAGAACGTTGAAAGGAAGAAAATGAAAAGTAATAATAAAGGCTTCAACTTGGTCGAACTAATGATAGTGATTTCGCTTATTGGCCTTCTGGCGGCCATCGCCATTCCGAACTACGTTAAAAAGAGGGAACTTGCCAAGCAGGTCGTAAAAGCGGAAGAAGCAGTCATTGCACAGATGCACACCACCAACGCAATGACAAACGTGGTTGCGGCGGCAAATGTTCCAGAACCGATCAGTTTCGGTCATAACATCTATTATTTCAAAGAGGTCGGTCTGGAATTTCCGAAGGCGGTAAACGCCTTTATTGATCTTCATAGCAACACACTGGAAGTTGTAACCTTTACGACAGATGTATCCGTATGCAATCGAGTAGGTAGCAATAACATCTACTTTAACTGCGGTACTTCAGTCGGCCAGACCGTAGCTTTCAGAGAGAAGAAATAATTTGAGCTTTCAGGTCCACAGCCTGCCGCAGAGAAAATCTGATGGCAGGTTTTCTTTTTATATTTACAAAGATCCCCGTAATTTCTCCAAATCCCCACCTTCCAAATAATTATCTGGGGTACTGACTTTCCTGCCAATTTCCTTTTCCGTTTCTTTGCGAGCATTGCCGGCAACCATGCCACCTCTCTGCGCCACGGTTTTATTCTTGGGAAAAGTTTCTGGCTGCTCTTTCTTTGAGATTTCAGTCGTAACCTTCTCACCAAGCATGGTAAAGATAAGTTCGAGCTCGTCCATATGATCTCGCAGATTCTGGTTCTTTCTATCTAATCCCCTGAACCCTTTATACTCGCTCGGTGTCATATCGAAGGTCGCTTTGGAGATTTCTGCTGTCAGAATTGCAAAATTACTTTCACCTTTCACGCCTCTTTCTTTCCATTCATCCGTTAAATCCTGCCTGATGGCAATGCCACGCATCCTTTTTTCTATCCAAGCCTTTGAATATCCTTTCTTTTCATAGGTCATTCTTACTCTCTCTTGGGCCAGTTCCGGATTTTCGATCTCTTGAGTGCGTTCATAGCCAACTCGAGCCAACCAAAGTTTGAAAGGCTCAGCATTAGGAGAAGGAATCGACTGGATAATTCTGAATACAGTTTCGGTGTCCGCAACATCAGTTAAATAGTACTTGCCATCAGAAGATTGCATTTTCAGTTGTCCGATTTTTGCGGACAACTGACCCCCTTCCTCTTCAAGACGCCTTTTCATGTCATCCCAATATTTTCGCGGCCTCTCACTCTGACTAAGAACTTCAACGATATCAACCACAGAAAAGTACCATTTTTCAGCCTTATCATCCCAATGTCTTCTTATTTTCTTGCCCTCAAATACAGCCAGATGTTTTTCCATGTTATTTATAAATTAAAAAATAATCATGATTATACTCCCAACATGAATGTATTCAAATTTAATCTTTCAATACTTTCTCACCACTCCCTTCACCACAGCCGCGACCTTGAGTTCATTTTCCGGATAAATGAGATCGTAATTGCGGTTTGCTGGTTCCAAGTACACCTGACTGCCCCGTTTGCGGAAATACTTCATGGTCCAACCACCGTCGACCTCGGCAATGACGATCTCGCCGACTTTGGGATCGCGAGCGATGCGTTCGGCGATGACAAGATCGCCTTCTTGGATGCCAGCATCAATCATCGAGTCGCCTTTTACTTCCAGCAAATAGGTCGCTTCCTTATTTTCTATCAGGTAATCATCCAAGCTCATAGTGTCCACCAACTCTTCTTCCGCCGCAGAAGGAAAACCGGCTTCGACCAGACCGAGCAGAGGAACTTCGCCGAATAATTTGTTGGGAATGAGTTTGCCTTGGGAATCCTTGCTAACGAAACCTTGCTCGACCAGCTTCTTGATGAGCTTGGCGACGGCGTTCTTGGACTTGAAGCCGACCAGCTTCATGATCTCGGCATAGCCAGGCATGCGTTTGTGATCTTTATAAAAAGTCAGGATTTTTTTCTTGTAGGTTTCGAACATGGGATTAAAAATAGAGATTAGAGATTAGAACAAAAACATGGAAGCGAAATTTAGAGAGCGAGCAAACCAGCTTGAGCGAGGAGAGAGACGATTCAAGGATGAGATCAGGAACTTGTGGCGGCGGGCTTCTACGGCATAAGAATGGCCATGGATAATCTTCATATCTATCGTTTTGTTGAGGCGCTCGATCTCCAGCCTCATTTCTTTTATCGTCTGGTGCTTGCTCATGGATACAGTATAGGTGAACACTCGTTCACCGTCAAACAAAACTGTGGATAACTACGCCGCCGCAAGAATGTGACAGGTTTTTCTTTTTCTTCCTGCGAAGCACTTATTCGTGGCAATAAAAAAATCCCGCAACTGCCTTTGCAGAGCGGGATCTCGAAAGAATTCACGGACACTAAAGACTTTTGACCGCCAGGAAACAAGTTCCTTGTGGAAAAGAAACGCTTCGCACGAGATCCAAGATGCGTTTCTTGCCACTGTCAGACGAAGTGAGGCGAGGAACAACGCTATTGCCATGGACCTTTCCTGAGAAACCAGCGGCGACAATAGAACACTTGCGCTGTTCATCGGACCAATATTGCCCAAAGGCGAGTATGTGGCTAATGCCAGCCGCATCCCACGGGCCGTCTGCTTGATACGATGTGATGCCATTCAGAACGTCATCAATATGCACAGCACATTTCGACTGAAACAGTGCACCTTCAAATCCTCCGATTTCCTTATCCGTCACTGGAGCGAGAGGAAACCTAAGAATTGACGGATCGATTTCGTCGTACTTGCCGGCAACAACCATATCTGCCGTGGAAAAATACTCCAGCCGCAAATTGAAATTTAGCTGCCGGATCGATAGTTTCTGCGTTACAAGCCAGGGAATAATACCACTAGCTCTTTCCAATAAACCATTCATAGCCTTATTTCCTTTTGTTTTCTCCTTTCAGAGATGTTGTTTTTTGGCGCGGGCTTCATAAAGTCTATAGAGAATTTTAAAGAACCTTTAGCCTGTGCAATAATAGCACAATATATCTATTTGTCAAATTATTGATTGGGTCGTACTTCCCTGTGGAAAATACTCCGGCGTATTCTTGTCCATCCAATCTATCTCCTGCCTCATTGCCGCCGCGGCACCGATCAGGTTATGAACCGATCCTTTTTCCAGAGTCACCGCAAAAGCATATTTGGGATTCTCATATGGCCAGAAGCCGGTGATCCAAGAGTTTACCTTATCTTTCGAAACGCCCAGTTCGGCAGTTCCAGACTTCCCTGCAAAATCGGCATAAGGCACCTTCAGGGCGATGCTCGTGCCGATCTCCACGCCAAGGCGCATGCCCTCGCGGACGATCTCAAAATTTTGCTGTGGAATATCCACAACGTGGTCTATCGGCAACATATCGTCTTTCAGGATAGTCGGCGTCAGGATAGTGCCGCCATTTGCGATAGCAGCCACGCCGCGGACTATCTGCACCGGCGTCACTTGGAATCCGTATTGGCCGATAGCAGTGTGATAAGTGTCTCCCAGATACCAGGCTTCATTGAAAGTCTTCATCTTCCATTCTGGCGTCGGTATAGTGCCAGCTTTTCCGGACACGAACGATGGCAGAGTAGAGGTGCCAAATCCGAACATGCGTAAATATTTGTCGATATTCGTTATACCCAAACCTTTTTGGTCTCCATAGCCGCCGCCCAAGGTATAGAAATATGCGTCGGAGGACATGGCGATTGCATGGCGCAGATCTAGGTCACCCAAATCTTTCCAATCGCGGAATATCGTGCTCTTGGTCGGATCATAAGGGTTTGGAATGGAAATAGAGCCGGTCGTATGTATGATCTTGTTCGGATCCATCGTGCCTTCGGTGAGAGCGCCTAGCGCCATATAAGGCTTCACTATCGATCCTGGCGTGTAGAGACCGTCAACCGCGCGATCGAGAAATGGCAGGCTGGGATCATTGAGTAGCGCCCTGACTGCCGTGCTGTCAGTCTTGTCGGACATGACCTGCGAACTGAATTCTGGGTAACTGGTCATGGCGATAATCTCTCCCGTATGGATATCCATGATCACCCCCGCCCCGCCAGAGAAGCCGACTCTTTGGGCAATATCTTTTATATTGTCATACAGCGATGACTGGATGCGGCTGTCTATAGAAAGATCGAGATTGTCTCCGGATTCCGGCGGCTTGATGACGTTCTCTGACACAGTCTTCCCTTGTGCGTCGACTTCTACTAGGCGCGAGCCATTCGTGCCTTGAAGCTCTTCGTTGAAATATTGCTCGATGCCGTCAATGCCTTCGAAGTCATCCTGATAATAAAAGCCATTCTTGTCCTTTGAAGGATACTGGACATAGCCCAAGACATGCGCCAAGCCTGTACTAGTGGCATATTCGCGCCTAGAGACTTCGGCATCTGTGCCGCTGGCAAAGGAATCTTGATTGGGAGCATTCCAAGCTAGAAGCACGCCATTACGGTCATATATCACGCCTCGAGCCGCAAAAAGAGGCACTGGCCGCAAGATATTCCTTTCGCTTTTTGCGATATACTCTGGGCCTTGTACGATCTCCAAATTCCAGACTTGGCCGGCAAAAACCAATATGAGCAAAAAAACAATCGCACCTATCAAATAAAGGCTGACCTTGGAGATTGGTTTTTCCAATCGGCCCTCGAACTGCGTAGTATCATAGTCCGGCAAGTTGCTAGAATCCAAAAGTATCTCATCAGGGTTTATTTCTACATATTTCTTCTTCACGTGCGCATTCTATCACAACAATTTATTTTCTCACTATTCTTCGGAAGAATGTCGTCACAACCAATATTACGGTTGTTGCGATCGCGCCAATGTGCCCAAAAAAAGAGAAGTAACTGATAGGACCGAACAATGAATCATAGATAATCCCAGCGACTACAAATTCCAGGTAATATGGAAAGGTCCATGCGCAAACCAATGCAATCGGCAAAGCGATGAACCATAAAGCTTGAATTGCCAGCACAGCAATGACGGCATCAAAGATTATCCTGAAGTATATGTTCTTATTCATTTAATGTCTTTGGACCAAGACCCATCTTTCTTGAAAGACGTTCACCGGTGGAGCAAACAACACGGTGATGAAAGGCTGTGCCGGATCGCTTATAACGCCAGAGACGATGCCAAAAGGCTTGTCGAAAAGCGATGGCGCTATTACAAAATCTCCTTCTGAAACAACCACAACTCGAGGCAACTCCGCGGAATATTGCCCTCCTCCGCGGCCGAGTGCAGTAGCAACTACGCTAGAAGAGCCGACCAGCACCTGATACGACTCGCCAGGCGAGGAATACAGCTTTACCCTGGAAGTGCTGCCGAGGACTTCAGATATGCTGCCTATCAGCACGCTTTCCGAAGCATAGACTTTATCGCCTGCCGCGAGCCCCATGTCTGCTCCGCCATCGATTATGAACTCGTCATAGGGAGCGAGCGGCGGACGGATCAGCACTGGAGCCAAAATAAAATTTTCTTTTGTCGTGCTCGCTGCTCCGAGCATGCGCTTCAGTGCCATATTCTCATCCTCTACCGAAGCTATAGTCGATAGGCGCACCTCTGCATCAGAAAGCTGCCTTTTCAGGTCTTCGTTTTCCGACAGCAATTGCTCTGGCGACTCCAATGACCCGCTTTTTATAGAAAATTCCATGCGCCAGAATGGACTGGAAATGGAAGTAAAAAATGCCGGCATAAAATGCGGCACAAAAGTCTCCAATATGGCGATTATGGCAAATATCAGGATGCCTACCAATGCGACATATTTTTTAGTTTTGCGCTTTGAATTTTGAGCTTTAACTATGTACATCGTCACTTTCTAATAGAACTGACTTGTATTTTTCCAGGTCTTCCAGCACGATGCCGGCGCCGCGTGCTATGGCAGTCAGAGGATCGTCGGCGACAGTGACAGGAATATTCAGCGTTTCGACCAGAAGCGTGTCCAAGCCTTTTATGAGCGCACCGCCGCCGACCATATGAAGTCCGCGCTTCATTATGTCTGCCAATATTTCCGGCGGAGTCGTTTCCAAGACAAGCCTTGTCGATTCGACGATGACCTCTATGGAAGAAGCCATAGATTCTCTTATATCTGAATCAGTGATCACTACCTCCCTTGGCAATCCGGTAATGAGATCGCGGCCGCGAATAGTTGTTTCCATCGCTTCGCCAGGAATGACCACACCCACAGCAATTTTCACTTGTTCAGCGGTTGTTTCTCCGATAAGTATCTTGAATTCATTCCTGATATAAGAAATAATGTCATTATTGAATTTGTCCCCAGCGATCTTCAGATTCTTGGACCTGACTATGCCGCCAAGCGAAATGACTGCAATATCGGTTGTGCCGCCGCCAATGTCTATTACCATGCTGCCGACTGGTTCATGTATGGGCAGACGGATTCCAATTGCTCCTGCCATGGGCTGCTCGATGACATACACTTCTCGTGCACCAGCATTTTTGGTTGCATCCCTCACCGCTCGCACTTCCACATTGGTCACGCCGGAAGGCACGCCCACGACCACGCGCGGTCCCAGCATCTTCTTTGGCATATATTCGCCCGCTTTGCGGATGAAATACGAGAGCATTTCTTCGGTGACTTCGAAGTCAGAAATAACTCCGTCAACCAAAGGCCTTACGGCAACGATGTGTTGCGGCGTTCTGCCCAACATTTCCTTCGCCGATGCGCCAACCGCGACGACCTGGCCAGTCTTCTGGTTGACCGCGACGACCGACGGTTCATTCACAACTATGCCTTTGCCGCGCACATAGACCAGAGTATTGGCAGTGCCGAGATCGATGCCAATATCATTGGAAAAGCGCGAGAGTAGCTGCTCTTTTTTCTCCTTGAACATGACTCATACATTAACACAAAGCGAAAATAGTAGTAATTGACAGGAAGTCTTACTGCATGACAAAAAAACTTATTAATTTTATAAGCACATTGTAACCGTGCCAAATAGATAAAAATATAAAAATCGCCGACTAGTTTTGCACTAGTCGGCTTTATGTTACAGGTTCAGTTCTCTACTCCCGAGTTCCCTTCCGGTATGCTCCAGTACAGATGCGGAGAACATAGAACAATAAGAACCCAGTGATCGCGGCAGAGAGGCAAGTCTTGGAAAAAATACCCCCGATCATACCAGCAATAATCGCACACTCGAAACGTTTCATTGAATTCCTTTTTGTTGTTCACATCAACTGTAGCCTCCTAGACACAAAAAACCCCTTAAACGCTTATTCAAAAGTACATATCTATACCTATCACCCTACTAGTAATTAGAAATTTCTTTCATCTCAACTTTTCCAGTTGCCCTGTCTTTAACTTCCACAGAATTATTAGCAAGTGTTTTTTCGCTTACAACTATCCTTTTGGGAATACCGATAAGATCTGAATCAGAGAATTTTTCGCCGGCGCCAGCTTCACGGTCGTCATAGAGGACTTCAATGCCTTTATCAGTAAGTTTTTTGTACAAGTCATCAGCGGCTTTCTTTGCATTTCCGGCTTCATTGAAAAGTCCTATCAGATGAATAGCGAAAGGCGCGACCGCTTCCGGCCAGATGATTCCCTTTTCATCGGAAAATATTTCCACCAATGTGCCCATAAGCCTTGTGATGCCAATACCGTATGAACCAAGAATCACCGGTTTTTGCGAACCGCTTTCATCCTTAAAGAATAACCCCAATTGCTTCGACTTAACATCGCCGAAACTAAAGATATTGCCGACTTCAATCGACTTGACCTCCTCCAGATTTTTCTTTTCCACGCCGAGCTGAAGCATCACCTCTTCCGTAAGGACTTCTTTATTGATAGCCAATTTCTTCTTCCTATCAATATATATCGTATCCTCACCGACTTCACTAACTGTCTGGAATTCATGGCTGAATTGAGTAAATGCTCCACCAGAAGCAAATGTAAGGAATGTTCTGTCTCCCAAACCGACCTTCTTGTAGATGTTCAGATACGACTCTATCGCTTTTTTGTAGAATATCTCATGCGCCTCTGCATCCCTCGAATAAGAATACATGTCCTTCATCAAGAATTCTCTGCCGCGCATGATTCCGGATTTTGCACGCAATTCATTGCGCAGCTTTGTTTGAAACTGATATACATATGAAGGCAAATCCCTATAGCTCGACAGGTACTGCTTCATCATAAGAGATATCGGCTCTTCATGAGACCAACCGAAACCGACTTCAGCGCCGCTTTTTAGTTTGGATTTGAACCATACATCAACGTTTTTATCATCCCAACGATCAGTCTGCTCCCAGACTTCTTTGGATTGCAAAGAAGTCATAATGATCTCCTGGCCGCCTATATCATTCATTTCCTCACGAACTATATTTTTTATCTTTTCTATAACCCTCAATCCAAGCGGCAAATAAGCGTACACGCCCGCCATTTCCTTGTGAATGAAGCCAGCGCGGATGAGCAGCTGTGCATTCTTGGAAACTTCGTCTTTGGGCGCTTCGCGGCGGGTTTTGGTAAAAAGTTCCGATTGTTTCATCACCGTATGATACAGAATTTCGAAAGCAAGCGCAAAGAATGAAAAAAGTCCTAATGGATTAGCTTGGCGATATCCTTATAAGTGACTGCTACCATAAGGAGCATGAGGAGCGCGAATCCCACGGCATTCACGACATTCGAGAACCTCGGCGATATCCTTCGGCGCGATATCGATTCAATAATAACAAAGAGTACCCGACCGCCATCGAGCGCTGGAAAAGGAATCAGATTTACCACGCCCAGGTTAATCGAGATAAGCGCGGTGATCATTAGAAGATAAGTAAAGCCAAGCTGTGCGGCACTGCCGACGATGCCGGCAATGCCGACGGGGCCGGAGACTTGCGAAAAGTTGGCAGTTCCTGTGAATATGCTGGCTATGAATGTGTAGAGACCGACGGCAGTTTCTTTTATCATCGAAAGCGTGAAGCTGCCGCCTTCATAGACAGAAGTGAAGAATGGCAATTTGAGCTCGCCGACATTGTCCATCTCTATGCCTATAGCGTATTTTCCGGGAATCAAATCCGTCGTTGGGGTTAGTTTTACGGAGATGGGCTGGCTAGATCCTCGCGTATATTCGAAGGTTAAGCTCGAGCTTTCGGCGCCAGCAATAGTATTCTGAATGCTCTCTATGGACTGCGGAGGCATTCCAGTAACAGGCTGACCGACGGTTGCTGGAATGACGGCTTTGATGACGTCTCCAGTCTGTATTCCCGCTTTTTCTGCCGGAGAATTCGGAACGACGTCCGTGACCATTATGCGCGGATTGCTGAAATCGCTGGCGTACTTTTCAAAACCGGCGGTTGTTGCCGTAACGCCATACGTAAATATTCCGACATAGAGCAGCCACGCGAAGATAAAGTTGAAAAGAACCCCAGCAACAAGAACCAGTGCCTGCTGCCAACGGGGCTTATTCACAAAGCTTCTGGCGCTTTCCGGACCGGTCAAAGATTCATCGTCGGGGTTCTCGCCAAAAATCTTCACATAGCCGCCAAATGGAATGACATTGATGGAATATTTGGTTTCGTTCTTTCCCCAAGCGATGAGTTTCGGCCCGAAGCCGATGGCGAAAGCGTCGACACGGATGCGGCAAGCTTTGGCGAACAAAAAGTGTCCCAGTTCGTGGACGAAAATCAAAACAGCGAGAACCAGTATAAAAATTAAAGCTGTTATTATTCCTGACATGTTTGTTTAAATTACCCCGCTCCCTCCTCGCCCCACCTTCGCCAAAGGCTACGGTGGGCAAGCACGACTCTGGACACTTGCTTGCCCTGCCGTAGCTTCAGCGGAGGCGGGTCGCTGGCTCGACGGTCGCGGCTATCGTTAGATTAAACGCGAGCATTCAACATCTGTATGACTAACTCATAATTTCCTTTTCCTTTTTTGAACATGAATCTTCCAACTTTTTGTTTGCTTCGTCCACGAGCTTTTGGACATCGTTCTTGAGCCGGAAAGCGTCGTCTTTGCCGATGCCGCCATCCTTCTCCTTGGTTTGGAGCTCCTTGACGAATGTATCGCGATCGCGACGGACCTGCTTTCTGGCTTCTTCGAGCTTGTCTTTGGCGAGCTTCACGACTGCCATGCGGCTCTCTGTAGTCATCTGCGGGAAGTTGGCGCGAAGGCCTTGGTCATCGACTGCCAGAGAAAGTCCGAGATTGGAAGCAGATATCGCCTTCTCGATCTCCTTGATCTGGCTCTTGTCCCAAGGCGCTATTCGAAGCGTGCGTGCACCCTCTATGGTTATGCTCGCCACCTCCTTCAAGGACATAGGTGCGCCGAATATCTCTACTCTGACACCATCCAATACGGCCGGGCTGGCTTGACCGGTTCGGATCTGCTGAAATTCCTTTTTGAGCCATTCTTCAGCGGAAGAGAGCTGTTTTTTGAATAGGTTTAAATCTATTGACATGTTTTTGTGGTTTGGTTTATTGGTTTATTAGCCGTATTATAGCGCAGAACGTTACGCTCCACTATTCTATCAGAGATTGAGTGCTACGTACTCAAGGAGCATTTTCATCGAAGGCGACCTATCATTCATATACTTTCTCACAAGTTGCATCGCTTCCAGTATCTCTTTGCTTTTTTTTACTCCTTTTTCTTCATAGACAGCCTGCTCAATGGAATTCAAAAATTCGATCGCTTGCTGCTTGGTTTTCTTTTCCTTGGAAATATCGTCAACTAGCGCCTTGATTGCTTCCAGCTTTTTTGCGGCCGATAGGCTCAAGAACTTTTTCGCTTCGATCAAATTTATTCTTGTCGAATCATCATTGCCCGTTTTGCCATTGGCACCACTCCTTCCAATGCCATCAATGATCTGCAATCGTGACTTAACCGTAGGCAAAAGCAAATGTGCCGACGGAATTACCAAAAAGAAGTTCGCATACTTTGCAGGTTCTTCCAGAAGTTTAAGCAAAGCATTCTGTGCCTCGACCGTAATCCCATTCATGGTAAGGATGAATATCTTCTTGCCAGACTCGCTCACCGGCTTGGTTTCGTGGAATGATTTTACCGCTCGAGTGTCATCGATGGTAAAAATGTCGTATTTTCTTTCGAAAAAGTCGGGGTTGGCTTTGGCGGGAATTTTGTGGCGGCTTTCCAATTCCAATACGATATCATTCGCCAATAAATCTCCGCCAACCAAAAGGTATGCGTGATGCGAAAGATATTTTGGTAATAAGAAATTCATTTATTTAACTGTGTCATTCCCGCGAAGGCGGGAATCCAAGATCTAAAAAATATACATTATTGTAACACCCTGGATTCCCGCCTTCGCGGGAATGACAGATCAATTTACCTTTTCGAAATGATCGTCTTCTTATATATATCCAGATGCTCCAATGCAATACCCGTCCCCTTCGCCACGCAAAGCAGCGGCTCCTCTGCAACTTGAGCCTTCACGCCAGTCCTCCTATAAACTAGTTCTGCCAGATTCCTTAACAACGACGAACCGCCAGTTAAAGTAATGCCTTGATCGATAATATCAGCAGCCAATTCTGGGGGCGTTTCTTGCAAGACATCACGCATTGCCTTTACCATATCGCGCAAAGGGGTCGCTAAGGCTTTGACTATTTCATTGGTTTTAATCTCTGTAGACCTAGGCAAGCCAGTAATGAAGTCGCGGCCTTTTACATTCATAGCCAGCTCTTGTTCGAGAGGGATAGCAGAACCGATAGTTATTTTAATATTCTCTGCCATGTGGTCACCGATTGCCAAGTTGAAAGTCTTTTTGATGTATTCAGCAATAGCGGCGTCAATCTTGGTTCCAGCACATTTCACAGAAGTAGAAGCGACGATGCCGCCAAGAGAAATGACGGCGACGTCGGTTGTGCCGCCGCCAATGTCTACGATCATATGGCCGCGCGGCTCTTGGATGGGAATGCCAGCACCGATAGCGGCGAGGATGGGTTCCTTGACAACATAGGCATTGCGAGCGCCAGCACGAATGGCAGCTTCGATGACAGCGCGGCGTTCGGTAGATGTAATGCCGGCAGGGACAGAGACCATGACATCGGGCTTGAAGAGATTGAAGCGGCCTAGAGCTTTGTCAATGAAATAGCGCAGCATCGCTTCGGTGATGCGATAGTCAGCGATGACGCCGTCGCGCATAGGCCGGTAAGCGATGATGGAATCAGGGGTACGGCCGACCATCTCCTTGGCATCGACGCCGACTGCCATGACTTTCCTGTCGACTTCGGAAATAGCGACGACGGAAGGCTCGTTCAGCACGATGCCTTTGCCTGGAAGAAAAACTAGCGTATTGGCAGTGCCCAGATCGATGCCAAGCTTGGGGAAAAAGATGCTCATGAGTAGTGCGAATATAACACATGTGTCATTCCCGCGAAAGCGGGAATCCAGAATTTAACAATACAAAATATCTTTTTAATTCTAGATTCCCGCTTTCGCGGGAATGACAAAGATGTGTTATAAATATGCCATGCAAGCCCAGAAATCTAGCGCAATAAATTTCCGCATCGAAGGCGGACACAAGCTTTCTGGCGAGATAACCGTGCGAACATCCAAAAACGGCGCGGTTGGCGTGATGTGCGCGTCTTTATTGAACAAAGGCACCACCACGATAAAAAATGCGCCGAAAATCGAAGAGGTCTACAGGATCAGCGAAACACTGGAAAGCATTGGCGTAAAAGTAAAATGGAATGGCAATGACCTTGTCATAACGCCGCCTGAAAAGATTGAGATCGAGAAGATCGATTATGATTCCGCGGCAAAAACAAGAAGCGCGATCATGTTCATTGGCGCCCTCATTCATCGCTTCGGCTCTTTCAATATCCCTCAAGCCGGCGGCTGCAAGCTTGGTTCGCGCACAATTAAGCCATATGTCTATGCCTTGGAAAAATTTGGCGTGAATGTGGAAACTACTTCGAAATATTATGAGATCTCAAAAAATGCCAGCCCGGAATTGAACGAGAAAATAGATATTGTGCTCTATGAAGCCGGCGATACTGTAACAGAAACCGCACTGATTGCCGCCGCTGGCTTTGACAAGACAACAACAGTCAAATTCGCGTCCGCCAATTACCAAGTTCAAGATGTTTGCCTTTACCTTCAAGCATTAGGGATAAAAATTGATGGCATCGGCACCAGCACGCTTACCATTCAAGGAAAAAAAGAGGTCAATGAAGATGTAGAATATTTTTTGAGCGAAGATCCCATCGAAGCAATGTCACTCATTGCGGCCGCTATTGTTACCAATTCCTCTATTACAATAAGCAGATGTCCGATCGATTTCCTCGAACTCGAATTGCTTAAACTGGAAAAGATGGGTTTCAAATATGAGATCTTGAAAAAATACAAGGCCCTGAATGGCCATGCGAATCTTGTCGACATAAAAACTTATCCGTCGAAGCTTGTCGCTCTAGAAGAAAAGATCCATGCCATGCCTTACCCAGGAATAAATATGGACAACCTGCCTTTCTTCGCGATCATCGGCGCCGTTGCCGAAGGCCAAACATACATTCACGACTGGGTCTATGAAGAACGCGCGATTTATTATAAGGAACTCGATAAGCTGGGAGCAGAAAGCATCCTTGCCGATCCATTCCGCTTCTACATCAAAGGACCGACCAAGCTAAAGGCCGCCGAGATAATGTGCCCGCCAGCATTAAGGCCATCAGTAATCATCTTGATCGGAATGTTGGGCGCAACCGGCACTTCTATTCTTCGCAATGTCTACAATATAAATCGCGGCTATGAAGATCTGGCTGCTAGGCTGAATAAGCTCGGAGCAAAGATCGAGGTTTTCAGCGATTAATCTTCACTTAACACTTCCGTGATACCGCGCCGAGATAGTTATACAAACTCTCTTTGTGAGAGCTTTCTGTCTATGAATGAAGACAGATCCTGGAAATTTTGAGCAGTAGAATCTGCGAGATCATCCAATTTGTACTCCATTTTATCTAACCTATCTTCTATTTTATCCAACCTAATCTCAATCGCATCCAAGCGCTTTTCTATGGCAATGAACCTCGCTTCAATGCGTGTAAAATACGGGCTCAAGACTTCGACCATGAAGTCCTTGAACATTCCGTAAGTAATTACATCTGAATCTTTATATTTTTGTATCTTCTTCATCTTTAATTGTGAAATATATGGTGCACAATAATTATACTCCCGCCATTTTAATATGCGCAACTATTCAACGATATTATTTTGTGTCGGAATGGTTAATTTTTTGAGTCTGTAAAATAGACAATCAACTCAAAAAAGTTTTTTGACCAAACAGACCTTTGACTGTATAAATAGGCAATGAACATCATCACTGTCATACCGCTCACACGGTCGAAATTGGCAGAAACCCTATCATATTTCACTGCTTCAGAAGTGCCGGTCGGCGCCATCGTCACGGTTCCCATCCGATCCAAGACCGTCCACGCTATAGTAGCTGAAACGCGTATTGCAGAAGACATCAAGATCGAGATCAAGCGCGCTCCATACGAGATAAGGAAGCTTGGCAAGGTCAAAGCGAATGCATTCTTCCCTATACCCTTCATGGAAGCGGCGAAGAAGCTCGCGCATTACTACGCCGGGAATGTCGGCTCAGTCATCGATGCGCTCTCGAATGACACCCTGCTCTCGAATACGAACAAGATAGAGCCGCCGGAAGCGCCGCAGGGCTTGGCTTTGAGCAGACGATTGAATCTGGAGTCGCTCACTTATGCCGTGCAAGGAGACGACGATGACCGCATGAGCTCATGGCGCAGCATGATCAGGCAGGAATTCGCCAAGAAGAAATCTCTGGCTATATACGTGCCGACCATCGAAGACGCGGAAAGCATAGCCGCGAATCTCGGCAAGGGCATAGAGGACTACATCTTTACGCTTCATGGCTCGCTGCCAAAGAAAAAGATCCTGGAGACTTGGAAGGAAATCGCAAAAAATAATCATCCGATAGTGATCGTGGCCACCGCTTCATTCTGCCTTTTGCCTAGATCGGATATAGACACGGTCTTGATCGAAAGGGAAAATGGCCGCGGTTGGATATATCAGAAGTCGCCATATGTAGATTTTCGACATGCCATCGAGACGATAGCTCACGCAAACGGGCAGATAGTCTACCGCGCCGACAGCATGCTCCGAATGGAGACTCTGCGCAGAATGGACGCCCGCGAGATCAACCAGGGCTCGCCATTCAAATGGCGCTCGGTTTCATTGGCGACTGACTCTCTCGTAAACATGACGAAGAAGGATGCGGACATTGGCCGCGCAAAAAAAGAAGATGCGGCGCAAAAAAAATTCAGGGTCATTTCGCCAGAATTGGAAGTGCTGATCAGGCGCAATCGCGACGAAAGCACGCACCTTTTCCTATACACGGCAAGGAGAGGCCACTCTTCGATAACTGTTTGCGACGATTGCGAAACAGTCGTCTCTTGCAGCAAATGCTCTTCGCCGGTCGTCTTGCATACTTCGGATGTAAGCGGCAAGAACTTCTTCATGTGCCATATCTGCGGCGAGCGGAGGAGCGCCGCCGAAACCTGCAAAAAATGCGGGGGCTGGAGGCTGACGCCCCTCGGCATCGGCATCGAGCGCGTGGAGCAGGAGATAAATGAGATATTCGGCAAAGACGAGACCTTCGGCAAAATAGACCTTATTAAGATCGACAGCGATAGCACTCCGACAGACAAGCAGATAGAGCAGGCGCTGGAAACATTCAAGGCCAAGCCGGGCAGCATATTGCTGGGCACTGATATCGCTTTTACGCGGCTTCGTGAGAAAATAGACCATTCGGCGATCGTTTCCATGGATTCCCTGCTTGCCCTGCCGGATTTTCGCATACCCGAAAAGATCATGTACACAGTGGTCCGGCTGCGCGCGCTTACAACCAAGTCGATAATCCTTCAGACTCGCCGGCCGCAAGAAAAAGTCTTCGAATATGCCTTGAAAGGCAACCTTAGCGACTTTTATCGGGAGACCTTGTCCGACAGGAAGCAGTTCGATTATCCCCCATTCTCAAGCCTGGTAAAGGTGAGCATCGAGGGCAAGAAAGACGACATAGCAGAGTCAATGGCGGGGATCAAAAAGCTTTTGGATCCTTTTGAGGTAGACATATTCCCGGCATTCACTTCGACGGCACGAGGCAACTCGGTGATCCACAGCCTCATGCGCGTAGCTGCGCACAACTGGCCGAACAGCGAATTGATCGCAAAACTAAAGGCTCTGCCGCCCTCGGTCAGCATCCGAGTAGACCCTGAAAGCTTGCTTTGAAAATTTTTGTTGTCAATCGATGAAAAAACTGGTATGGTTTCCCTATGCACGAAATCGTCCAGCGCGACAACCCCATACTCCGAAAGCACGCCAAGGCTATCCCGATACACGAAATACAGTCACCGCATATAAAAAAAGTCATCGAGAGGATGGCGACCGCGATGCATTCGCAGAAGGACGGCGTAGCCATTGCCGCGCCGCAGATAGGCGAATCCTTGCAGATCTTCGTGATTTCTGGCTCGCTTTTGAAGCGCGCAGACAAGACCTTCAAGGGTGACGGGTCTGACTTGGTTTTCATCAATCCCAGGATCACAAAACATTCCCGCGACAAAGAAGAAGTCGAGGAAGGATGCCTCTCGGTGCGCTGGCTCTATGGCAAAGTAATGCGCTCGAAGAAAGTGACCTTGGTCGCCCACAATGAGAAGGGCGAAAAGATAGAGCGCGGCGCATCAGGCCTCTTGGCGCAAATATTCCAGCATGAATATGACCATCTGACCGGCACGATATTCACGGACAAGGCGGATGAGCTCTGGGAAATGAACGATGAGGAAATTGCGGAGCTCGAAAACGGGAATAAATAACCGCCAACTTCCAATTCCTAACTCCTAATGATCAATTTTTAATACATGACTAATATCAAATTTGCATTCTTCGGCAGTTCCCGCTTCTCTGTAATTGTGCTAGGTGAATTGGAGCGTTTGGGATTGATTCCCTGCTTGATTATCACAACTCCGGACAAGCCAAAAGGTCGCAAACTGACCATCACAGCGACAGAAGTAAAGAAGTGGGGGCTGAAAAGAAAAATAACCGTCTTGGATCCTCAAAAGTTGGATGCTGATTTCTTCGTACGATTGAGTGCTGAAGTACAGGCAAAAGGAATTGAGACTTTCATAGTCGCTTCTTACGGCAAGATAATTCCGGAAAAGATAATAGATTTGCCAGTGCACAAAACCTTGAACATCCATCCTTCTCTGTTGCCAAAATACCGCGGACCGTCGCCAATGCCATCAGCGATATTGAACGATGAAAAGAAAAGCGGCGTTACGATCATCAGACTGGACAAAGAAATGGACCATGGACCTATTATCGCGCAAGAGATTGTCGAGGTTGCAGAATGGCCGACTTACGAAGAATATGAAGAATTAATGGCAAAAAAAGGCGCACAGCTATTGGCAAAGATCTTGCCGGAATGGATTGATGGCAAGATGAAAGAAGTTCCGCAAATCCATGAACAGGCCACTTTTACCAAGAAAATCTCCAAAGAGAACGGATTGACAGATCTATCTTCAGATCCTTATTTGAATTTCCGCAAGATCCAGGCGTATCATGAATGGCCACAGGCAT
>CAZKSQ010000005.1:0-21291 GCA_964555555.1 uncultured Candidatus Saccharibacteria bacterium
TGCATGCAATAATTCACAAACTTAGAAATCTTTACCGAGCTATAAAGCGCATCGGGCTTCAATTCTCTTTTTATGTTGAGTTTGCGTCTCATGATATTTATGCGGCCTTAGCGGCTTTTGGCCTCTTATTGCCATATTGGCTTCGACCCTTTCTCCTGGCTTCTACACCAGCACAGTCTAGAACACCGCGAACGACAGAATAGCGAAGTCCAACATCCTTGACGCGGCCGCCGCGAAGCAGTACCACAGCGTGTTCCTGCAGGTTGTGGCCCATTCCCGGGACATAGGCAGTGACCTCCATGCCATTGGTTAGACGCACGCGAGCGATCTTTCGTATAGCAGAGTTAGGCTTTTTTGGAGTCTTGGTCGTGACCTTAACGCATACGCCACGCTTGAAAGGAGCCGGAAAAAATATCGGCCTGTTCTTGATAGAGTTGAAGGTGCGCGTAAGGGCGATGGACTTTGATTTCCTCTTGAAGCGCTTCCTGTTGTTTTTTGTAAGCTGATTTACAGTCGGCATTCGCTTTAAAATACTAGGCTATCATAGATATTTGATTTGCACAATAATTCAGTAGGCCATGCCCGTAAAGAGCTGGAAAACAAAAGGTATCACCGGTTGGATAATCTGCCACAAAAACAAGACCACAATGAGTATCCAAATCGGTGCATAAGCCTCCAGCATATATCGGACTCGACCATATTGGTTCGGCAATATAGAAAATAGCAGCTTGGAACCATCCAATGGCGGCAGGGGTATGAGGTTAAATATAGCCAAAACGATATTGATGACGACTATATATATGGTGATCTCAATGAAAGGCGTCATTGTCGTCGCATTTGCGGCAACAAACCTTAGAATAGTGCCGAAAATCAAGGCAATCAATAGATTCGTAGCCGGTCCTGCCACAGCGATGAGGAATTCTCCTTGGCGCTTATTCTTTAGATTATAAGGATTATACGGAACCGGTTTTGCCCAGCCGAAGGTAAAGCCTGCGAAAGACGTAATAATCGGCACTATTATTGATCCCACAGGATCGATGTGTTTTATGGGGTTCAAGGTCAATCTTCCAGACACCCTAGCGGTATGGTCTCCCAACGCGTCAGCAGTAAAACCATGAGCAAGCTCATGGAGAATTATCGAAAAAATAAGAATTATTATTTGCAGGATTATAATCATCGGTTATTGGTTATTTGAATATTCCCAAACCCTATGTTAGCATGAAACCCTCATGGCCAAAATCTGCGACATCACCAAAAAAGGCTCAGTTTCCGGAGGCAGATACTCCAACCGCACTCGTGCAACACAATTCAATCCTTGCGGCACTATCAGGCGTTACCCGAACATCCAGAAAAAGCGCATCTATGTGCCAGAGCTCAAAAAAACTTTTGTCTTGAATGTCTCAACCCGCGGTTTACGTACGATCGAGAAGAACGGCGCGTTTCGAGCACTCAAAGAAGCAGGGATTATTTAACACTGCGCGGATTCCCCCTTTGGAAAAGGGGGTGGCTCCGAGCAAGGCGAGGAGGCGGGGGATTTTAATTACTTTCTACTCTTAAATTCACGCCATTTGACGTGATTTTTATATATTCGAATGCCTTAATATTGTATCGATTGGCATCATTCAAATAACCGAGCGGATCTATTTTTATCTTCTTAGGCTTTTTGCTCTTCGAAGTCGAGGATGCGCTTGAAGTTTTTGCCTTCGGTGCCGCCGCAGTCAATGATTTGGAGTAAACAAGATAATCTGGCTGTATTTGTTCGATCAAACCCGCGTCAAGATTATCAACCGAAGCACTATTCCAAACCATTAGAACATCAGACGTCGTGGTTCCCTGACTAGCAATAAACTTCTGGATCTTTGTTGTCGCCGTTCCAAGCATAAAGAAAGAAGTTGAGCCATACCGAATGTTCATAATAAGTTCCGGCGCGCTTGCTTTGGAATAGGCAAATTCGGTAGATGTGGCTGGGAATAGGATCTTTGCATCTACATCTTGAATTATGGCTTTACTTCCAATCGACTGTTTCCCGTTATCCAACCCGATGATGTCCCGTTTTGACAGCTCTCCAATGGGAATATTTTTCTCATTCGCGGTTTCAAGAAATATTTGGTAAATAGGATCAGTAGAGCTCGCCAAACCAAGTGCCGCCAAATTCAAAGCTGGAATATAAACTTTTCCGACATCATAGCGATTTAGGATATCGATGAGTCCGGTTACATTCTTGGCGGAATCATTTGTAACCATCAAGATATCTATGCGTCTTGAATAGAAAGGCAATATCTTTGTAATTAGGCTTATTATCTCTGAATTCGAGCCGCCGTTGATCAGGACCCTTTTATCATTTGGAGTTCTTATGAAAACAGCTGGGCCGCTTTTCATATTGAAAATGTACAATTCAAGAACCTTCTCGCGACTTTCTTCATGGTAAATATAAATGGCTAGAATACTTCCGCCAATTACAAGCAATGCGAAGAATAGGCCGACACGAACCCAAATTTTGCGATTCATCGTATAATAGGGGTATTAGCTAATAATCAAATCAAATGAAAACATTCACCGCCAAAACTTTTAATATTCCCAAGCTCAAGGGCATTTCCGAGAAAAATATCGAGGAACACTTGAAGCTCTATGGCGGATATGTCAAGAATGCCAACGCCGTACTTGAGCAAGTTGAAGCGCTCAAAAAAGATTCCGAAAAAAATGCTTATCTTTTGGGCGAGCTCTCTAGGCGTTTCAGCTTCGAATACAACGGCATAAGGAACCATGAGGCTTATTTCACTTCGCTTGAAGAAGGGGCAAAAGCCATTAGCGATTCGGGGGCATTGAAGAAAGCTATCGAGGCTGAATGGGGATCATTCGATGCGTGGCTCGCGGGTTTCAAGATGTTAGGACTTACACGAGGCATTGGCTGGGCGATACTCTGGTATGACCGCAAAGATAATAGACTAATAATGTCTTGGGTTGATGAGCAACATCTTGGTCAATTGAATGATTGCGCGATAATCCTGGGAATGGATATGTGGGAACACTCATACGTTTATGATTATCAGCCTTCGGGAAAGAAAAACTATATCGAAGACTTCTTTGCTAACCTGAATTGGAGCGCGGTTGAGAAGAATTTCGATGCTGCAGCCAAACATAGCAAGTAAAGAAAGCTATATAAAAAGCAATCACAAACCAGAACGAGAAAGCTGGAACCAAAATTGCCGCAAAAGGCAGTTTGGCAAAATTCTGCACGATAAAAAGCTCATAAGTCAGCAGCAAATGGCTTACCCAGCCTACTATTTGCGAAATCGAGGTTGAAACGAAACCCATAGAGCCAGTCAGGAAGACAAAAAGCATTGTTATTGGAATGAATGGCAGGACTAGAATATTCGCAAAGACCCCGATAATGGAAAGTTGGCCCATCATGTATAAAATATATGGCGAAACGAATATCTGCGTGGCGAAAGTGGACGCCAGAATGCCGCGCATGCCAAATTTTTCTGTTATGAATGTTAGACGTTTTTCGATTGGCGATGCCAAAAAAATTAGTCCTAGAGTAGCCAAGAATGAAAGCTGAAAAGAAGGATCGTGAAGTAAAATCATTGGACTTTGAATGATCATTACAAGACCAGCGAAGATGAGAGCGCGAGTAACATTGTAATCGCGCCGAATCAATTCCGCCGATAAGGCTATTCCTGCCATGAAGCAAGAGCGGACTACTGTAGAGCCGCCGCCTACTAGGATGCCGAATAGCATGATTCCTATTCCGCCCAGGATTATTCCCCAAACGCGAGGAAGAAATGAGAGAATCCTTTTTATGGCATCGGCGACAACCGTGATATTGAATCCAGACAAGACGACTATGTGAATAAGGCCGACTGTCCGAAAATCATTCAGGAGATCCTTGCCCAAGGCACTCTTTTCCCCCACCACCAGTCCTGCAGCTAAGGCCGAATGGGGTTCACCAAGCGTTTTGTCTAAATTTGCTACAAAACCCAGCTTTAGCTTGTACAAAATCGACGTAATAAATTCAAAAAATGACCCGCCGACTACAACATCTGTTGAAGTAGAAACTGCCGCGCTCTTGATCTCGTAATAGATATCATCCTTTGCCAAATAGCCGCGAAAATCGAAGGACCTGCCTGTACCGCTCTGAAAGTTGAATGGCTGGCCCAATTTTCCCGTGAATTGAATATGGTCTCCGTAGGAATATTTCGGATATAGCTTCGTCTTCATGCGTATCAGAATATTATTCGGACACTCCAGACTGTCTGCGGATAATTTATCTGCATTTACGATCAAAACTTGGCCAGTATCAGTCCTCATTGGTTCTTCGGTGATCGGACCAGAGCCATTAACAGACTTCTTGAGGCAATCGCCAATCGTCGGCGGCGTATCAAAGAGCGAAAAAACTACGCGGGCTATTGCAACCGCGACAAAAAGCATCCAGAAAATGAATGTTTTTCTTTTCACGCAAACATTCTACTCTCCAGTGATAAAGTTTTGCTGAATTTTTGATAAAAAAGTGATAAAGATTTGATAAAAAAGTTATAAAGCTTCAAATTCTGCAATTATCCTTTCTTCATCTTCCGCATTAAGAGATTTTTTGTAACGTGCACCTTTCACACCTTTTACAATTTTTTCGCATTCAGCCCAAGAATGATGTATTTCAATGATGCCTTTTATGGCGCTTACATATGAATACGCCTTCGCATCGCGCCTCGATTTTGTTTCGATTTTCAAAGCAGCTTTCTTTATATCCAAGATATTGGCGACCGGATATCCAGCCAGAGGCCCTTTGTACAATTCGATTTTATCGCCATCGGCAAAACCAGTTGCGATCCGGTCGCATCTTTCATTTCCAGCAATGCCGACATGTCCGCCGACATATTCCCATATTATATTTCTTTCCAAAGCCAAACTGTCCAATGCGATCCATAAGTCTTTATTCAAAACGTCGTCTTTTGTTCGCGTCACCCAGCCAGTCCTTTTCCAGCCCTTGACCCATTTGGTTATGCCATTTATCAAATAAGAGGAATCTGTATAAATTACAACTTCAGATCCTTCTTTGATTTTCTTGAGTGCCTCTATAGCAGCCATGAGTTCCATCCTATTATTGGTCGTCAAGCGGTCGCGCCCACCGAGCTCTATCACTTTATCATCGCCAATCATTATCGCTCCCCAGCCACCGGGACCGGGGTTGCCGCGGGAAGAGCCATCTGTAAAAATGGTGAATTGCATAATTAACATAGTAACACAGGTTTCGAAGCCTAATTCATAACGTCAATAATCCGAAGCCGCAACTCTGGCATTCTTTTGAACACGGATTTCTCGATAGAGGCGGTTACATCGATTTTTGTGCCGCTTTTTAGCTTCTTAGCCCATTCATTATCGGCACAAAAGAATGATATCGCCGAGACTTTTTCGCCAGACTTCTTTCTAAAAACGATTTCCAAATGTTCGTTTGCTTTGCCGAACCTTCTCACGCTATTAGAAATAGCATCTCGAAATAGAAAAACTGGCTTGGGATTGCCCATGCCAAAAGGCGCTAGCTTGGCAATATCTTTATAAAAATCCCAGTTTATTGAATCCAGCGTTAATTCCATGTCGATTTCGCCGCCATTATTTTCATTCAGATTTTGAACTTGATTTGGCATTTGAAATTTGGCATTGGAAATTGTCTCCGCCGCTTCATTCAGCCTCGTCTCAAGATAGTGTATCGTTTCATTCGCCACCGCAAATCCTCCCGAGTGCTTATGGCCGCCAAATTGCGTGAAAACGCCTATCGGTACTGCCCTCATCAATTCCACGACATGCGTTTTTCCTTCCGAACGGCACGAGCCTTTGATGGCATTATCTCCGTCCCTGCCCCAGAGGAAAACTGGCCTGTCATATTCTTCCGCACAAGTGTTCGCCGCTAGGCCGAGAAGCGACGGTCTCCATGCTGGATTGCCGAGCACGATTACGCTAGGAATAGAACCCGTGCCGCTTCCGCTACCATACCTGTCTCGGATCGTTTTTTTGATCTCTTTGACCAATGAAGCGACAATGCCTTTCCTTTCATTGTTGATTTTATCCAAAAGATCAGCTTGTGTGTTTGCCTCTTCGTCTGTTTCCGCAGCCAGAAGCTTGAATGCATCCATGGGCACGCCCATCCTAGAAGCCGCATTGATGCGCGGCGTGATCATAAAAGCGATATCGTCTTCAGTCAAATACCTTTTTTGGATCTTTAGCTTTTCCAAGAGCCTTGTTAGCCCTTTTCTAGGGGTTTTTCTCAAAACCGAAAGTCCATAATAAGCAAAGACCCTATTTTCACCAGTGAGCGAGACCATATCAGACAAAGTGGCCATGCCCACAAGATCCAATAGCCACTTTTCCATGCCCTCCTTCAGCCCGAAACGGTTTTTGGCCAATATCCCTTGAATGAGCTTGAAGCCGACTCCGCTTCCGCAAAGATTTTTATCAGGATATTGGCAATCGACTTGCTTGTGGTCGACGATCGCGAATGCTTTGGGCAATCTTTCTGGCGGTTCGTGGTGGTCCGTGATGATCACATCTATATTCAATTCATTGGCGCGCTCGACAGGCTCAAAATCTGATATGCCGCAGTCCAAAGTGACAATCAATTTGACGTTTTCCGCCGCCAGCTGCTCGACAGCTTCCCTATTCAAGCCAAAGCCTTCGTCATGCCTATGCGGTATATATATGGAAAAGTTCTTGAAACCGATCCTAGCGAAGAAATCATTCCACATCGCCGCAGCAGGAATGCCATCAGCATCATAATCGGAATAAATTGCCACTCTTTCATCTTTCTTGATCGCGCTAATGATCCTGTCCGCGGCTTTTTCATTGTCCTTGAGTAGAAAAGGATCGTGAACATCTCGATCATAGTCCGGATTCAAGAAAATTTCAGCGTCCTTCCTATTCGAAATGCCCCTATGGAATAGAAGATGGCTAAGCAGGGGCGAAAAAAGAGCAAATTCTTCTTGTTCTTCATTGGAAAGCTGTCTTTTGATGGCATAATTCACGACTGAAAGTATAGCACGCAAAATAGGAGCTTTTTGCCATATGCTATAATTTCCGCATGAAAGATTGCGTCTTCTGCAAAATCGTGAGCAGAGAAATACCTGCAGACATCGTCTACGAAGACGAGGATTATTTGGCATTCCTAGATATACATCCGCAAACGACTGGCCATGTTCAAGTGATTCCCAAAAAGCATTATCGTTGGGTTTGGGATGTTCCAGAAATAGGAAAATATTTTGAAGTTGCAAGAAAAATCGCCAAAGCGCAGATGAAAGTCTTCAGTACTGACTGGATTTTGAGCAAAACTGTCGGCGACGAAGTTCCCCATGCCCACATCTGGGTATTTCCTAACCGTGAAGTAAAAGGCGAGCTAAAAGATTTCGAGGGTAACAAAAAGAGGATTATTGAAGCACTCACAGACAAGTAAGAGTGTGGCACTTGTTTGTTGTGTCCGAGGACCCCTCGCACAGAAGAACTGTCATTGCATTTTCCAAAACTAGTCCGAATCATTCTTGTCTGTGTTAAGCGCCTCGATCCCCGGTAATGTGCCCTTCGCAAGAAAATCGAGCATTGCGCCGCCCCCGGAAGAAACGAATGTAAATTTGTCGCTCAAGCCGATCTCTTCTATAGCCGCCACTGTATCTCCTCCACCAACGACGGAAATGCATCCGGCAGCTGTGGCATTTGCGATAATCCGTGCCAATTCTTGTGTCGCTTCGCCATAACCTTCCTGGTATATGCCGGTCGGACCATTCCAAAGGATGAATTTCGAGCTTTCTATTTTGCTTTTCAGCATTTCTAGCGTCTTCGGGCCGATATCAACGATCTTGCTCTCTTTGGGTAATGCGTCTGGCGCGTAAATCTTCCTGCCTTCATCCATCACATCTAACGGCAATATCAGTTTTGGATTCGCCAAGAGCGGCGCCAGATCTATATCGCCGGTTGAAACGATGGACCGGCCCACTTCATAGCCCTTTTGCTTGAAGAAATCCGTAGCCAATGCGCCTCCTACAAAAACTGTGTCTGCAATTTCCAAGAATCTTTTCAAAAGCGGCATCTTGGTTTCAAACTTAATTCCATTCAAAAGGAAAATAAATGGGTGCGTAGGATTGAAAGTTTTGGTCAGATTTAAAACCTCCTTTTCGAACTGCAATCCTGCAAAGCTGGGCAAGAATTTTGGCACGCCCACTATCGAAGCGTGTTCGCGGTGCGAGGACGGGAAAGCTTCATTCACATAAATATCGCCGAAGGAAGCCAGTTCCTTGGCAAATTTCTTGTCATTCTTCTTTTCGCCTTCAAAGAAGCGCAAATTTTCAAGCAACGCCACATCGCCATTTTTCAACTGATTCTCGATGAGCTCATGAGCCTTTTTGTAATCTTTGATGAAAAGAACTGGCGTTCCTAGCTCTGCCAAGCGCTCTGCTATCGGTTGAAATGATATATTTTCGCCTTCATTGGTCTCTATATGCGCCATCAATATGACTTTTGCTCCTTTTTCCTGCAGGAATTTGATCGTGGGCAATGCCATGCGAATGCGAAAATCGTCTACGACCTTATTTCCCTTAACAGGCACGTTGAAATCCGTCCTGACAAGCATCCTCACGCCTTCGAAATACTGTATGTCTCTGATCGTTTTCATTCCGCTATTGTAGCAGGAAGCATTAAAAGCAGGAAATATTGTAAAGATCTTATTTCTTTATCATTTTTTTATCAAATCTTTATTGCTTTTTTATCAAAAATTCATAACTTCTTTATCTCTATCTGATAACATCAGCGAATGAAATATTTTAAGACCAACATAAAGCCATTTCCTGGTTCAAAAACAACCAATATATGGAAAGAAGCAAGATCGTTATATAAGCTTTTGTGCTCAAAAACTAAAAGACGGCCCTATATACGATCTAAATATTTTGATAATCAAAAAATCTTTCTAGATCACTTTTGGGACCATATACAGACAAAGAACTGGGGCGACCGTATGAGAAGGCTGAAACAGTATCCTTGCGCAATAGATTTAATCAAGAATTCGCGCATTGAACCTATATCGACCAAGAACATCAACAAATCAAATGAAATGCTTCATAGATTTGCAGGCATCAATGGCAATGGAGAAATATTCTTTGTCCAAATAAAAGAGAATCTAAATAACGATCAAAAGCATTTTATGTCCGTTTTTCCAAAGTAGAAAAGAAAAAGCCTTCCGCCAAGTGTGGTGCGAAAACCACGGACAGAAGCCTCTTTCATCTACAAGAATATCAAAATAAAAATTATAGTCAAGTCACATCCCATTCACCGCCCCCCTCGTCCCTTCCCCGAAAAACCCCGTCGGAGCCGCAAGTCCCTGCGGATCCAATATCTCCTTTTTGTGCGCACTCTGGAACCTCATGAGGGCAGACTTGGTCGCAGGGCCGAAGTAGGAAGTCTCGTGGCCCGGAGAGCCGCCGCCTGCCTTCGATACCGCGAAGCCGTGGGAATTGAGGAAGATCTGCAGCTGTTTTACGTCGGGACCGGTCATTCCAAGCTTCAGGGCGCGGGTGAATTTGTAAGAAGAAGAGGTCGCTTGCGTTATGGGCGTGCAAGTGAAGCCTATTGGGCAGTTTGGAACGGGATTAGTCAGAGAATTGATGTATGAGGTGGTGGAAGCGGATGGGGCGAGGATGGAGGCGAGAAGCGAAGGAGATGCTGTGCCGCCGGGAATATTGTTTAGTGGAACCGTCGTATTGGTCACGGTAGCGACTATCGGGGCCACAGCGAAGGTGTGGGTGGTATAGCCGCCGGTATAGGTGAGCACAAGCTTGCCGTCGGGGCCGGAGGTGCAGACGCCGCTCGAGCAGGAGCTGGAAGCTATGTTATTTCCAGCTATGCCATCTACCGTTACCTGGTAGGTGCTATTGGGAGCCAAGTCCCCTACCGTGAATATCGTCGTGGTCGCGAGTGAGCTCGAAGCGGTCCACTGCTTGGTGCTTCCCCAGGTTATGTTGGAGATGTTTAGCCATTCTGGGCGAGTAGTGGAGGCATCGTATGTCCAGCTTCCTCCCACAGGGGTGGCGGAGAGGTTTGCCGTCATTCCGCTTGATGTGGCTGTTGTGTAGCGGTACTGCCCGTCTCCGTAGATCCTTATGTTGCCCGATGGGTCGACTAGGCTCGTGCCGATCCTGAACGGCGGCTGGTATTCGTAGGCTCCGATGTCGGGGGTGCCGTAGATTGGATTACCGAGGTAATCGCCGGTAGTTGAAGAGAGTAAATTGGTCGTACCAGCATCTATGAGTGGCGAATTTGAAAAAAGCGAGTAAGAATTATTTATATTTGCAAAATTAGGATTTGTCGAGGAAGCTGTTAACTCACGAGCACTTTGCCAAGATGATATCGTAGAGTATGCTGTCCCATTGTAACTAAAACTATAGGCGGAGCCGTAATAGTCATTATTTGCATAAGTGACAACAGAAGAATCTCCGACAAAAACATAATCCAAGAAATCTCTGGCCGAATAGGACAAATTATTGTTATATGTTCCCGTCGAAGCTGCTGTGTCGGCATCTGAATATTCAGAAACATCTTGTCCGCTTCGCGTGCTATTGGTATTGACTAGTGTATTATTTATATATTGCCCATTACTTGCTCCTTTCAGTCGAAACGCTTGCGCATTACTGACTCCAGTAGATATGGGGTTGACCGCGACATTATCATAAAACGTAGTGCTAGCAGCGCCCTTGATTAAATATGAAATATCCGCTCCAGATGAATAATTATTCCAACCTAAACCATTTTTAACATACCCAAACATTATCCCATGCATCGTGGTCGTCGTTGCCTGGTCGAAGAGGACCGTATTCGAGTAAATCTGAGGATTGGTTAAATACGTATATCGCGCTCCAGTGACTTCTCCTCCAACTATAATTCCATAACTACCAGGGCTACTTATTGTAATGTTATTACTATAAACCTTGATGTTGTTGCATAGAATTGTTGATACCGCATCTGCCGATACGCCTGCGACAATTGCATTCGTGGATGTCGCAAAAATAGTATTACTACTTATAGCAGAATTAACATCTTCTGTGTGTATCCCAGTAATAGAGCCGCTTGTCGCGCCACCGCCATCCAAGTTTATAGTGTTATTTTTAATAATAGGAGCAACGGACGCCGCACCAGTTCCGTTGGCAAATATACCATAATATATTCCTCCGGTACTCGTTGCAATAATATTGTTACCATTCACTGTAAAAGTCGAACTCGTTAAACCAGCTCCAGTAAGATTAATGCCGTATAAAGTTCCGCCACTTATATGATCAGTGATTGTATTATTGGAAACAGTTACAGTAGAATTGTCTCCACTTTTTACCACAGAGATCGCTGTACGAGAATTTGCGGTTAAGGGTTGATAGTTTGTGAAAGTATTGCCGGAGATGACTATATTACCGTTCCTTACCGCATCAGCTTCTATGGCATAGTAGTTTCCGCCACTTCCTAGAGTAGTGGTACTGTTGAAAATAGCATTTTGGACTGTAAGATCAATATCAGTATTTGCATTTCCAAGAAATAATCCAATTTTGTAATAATTTAAAAATTTTGTTCCATTGATCACCAGGGAATACTTTGTCGTCGGTGCAAAGATATACATAAGACGTGTATTAGCAGCAGCTTCCGTTAGGACAACCTTTCCAAGATTAAAGGTGCCTGTAATTCCAGCCTGCAATGCAAACATATAAGCCGCCCCGCCGTTGTTTGTAATAATTGCACCGTAGTCGGTTTATGACTGCAAGCTAATACCTGTATTAATATTTAAAACTCCCGCACCAAAATTATAAGTACCGTCATTCAGATAAACGGTATCGCCAGCACTTGCGGCGGTAACGGCAGAACCGATAGTTAACTTCGCCGTACCTTTGGATAAACCATCATTGCTGTCATTACCGATAACGTACCCATTGGTGGCAACTTGCGAAACGTAATATGTTGCCGCCTGCGCCTTATCCGCAAACAAAAATCCTCCAGCGAAAATCACGAAGAAAATAAGTATGATCGAAAATTTAGAGCGAGCTTTTACTCTCTCTCTCTCTCCTTATTCTGACGATATGAGTTCATAATTAAAAAAATTACTTAACTAAAATTATACTCCCTACTCTGTTTTTTTGAAAGTTAGCTAAATTTTTAGATCTACCTCTACGCAGTAGCATCCACCGCCTTCAACAACTCCACAAACCCAACCGAGCTCACGCTTTCCCTGCCCACCAAGAATCCATCGACTTTTCCGACACTGATTATATCCGGGGCATTCTTGGCATTCACAGAACCCCCATAGAGCACCATCGTCTTTATTCCGGCATCGGGCGTGAATGCGTCAGCAAAAACTTTTTTCACAAAAATAGAAGTCTCGTAAGTATCTTCCGGCTTCATCGCTTCTTTGGCGCCGATCGCCCAAACTGGTTCATAGGCGATGATGATATCTTTGGCGAACTTCTTTGGAATATCGGCCAAGCTGTTCCTGATCTGATTTTTCAAATCCTCCAAATACTTGCCTTCGCCGTCGCGGTTTTTTTCACCCACACAAACTATTGCTGTTAGGCCGTTATCCAAAACCTTTTTCAATCGCGCCGCAACGATGGCATCTGTATCGCCTCTCATTCTTTCTTCGGAATGACCTACGACAATGTATTCAATGCCGAGATCTTTTAGCATTTCCACAGCGACTTCGCCTGTGCGAGCTCCGATGTCGTTCGGAGAAACAGATTGCGCTCCCATATGGAAATTCTTTATGCTCTTTTTGGGACTGCACGCGGAAATAAAAGGAAATGGCGGACAAATGACAGCTTCGGTATGAAGCAGTTTGGGACTGTAGCTCTTGAATCTTGCCGCAAGCTTCTTGGCTTCTTCCAAGGTAGCGGGGTTCATCTTCCAATTGCCGACGACAAGCTTTTTATTCATGGGCTTTATTCTACCATGCAAAATGACGTTTTGCCCTTAGTTTATCT
The DNA here is from genome assembly GCA_964555555.1 of uncultured Candidatus Saccharibacteria bacterium. Taxonomy (GTDB): domain Bacteria; phylum Patescibacteriota; class Minisyncoccia; order Phycocordibacterales; family PALSA-1337; genus C7867-002. The sequence continues at coordinate 12,984 of CAZKSQ010000005.1, forward strand.
GTTGCCAAGAAATGACCTGGTACTGGTTGGTAGCTTGCGGGAATGACGGCGGCGGACCATAGAGCAGGTTCGCGTCAAAGTTGATGTTGCGAGTGGCATAGCCTGTATTGTCGCTGAAGGCGAAGCCATACCTGACATCTGTCGCTATCATGCCTAGCAACGTTAGGCTGGAACGAGCAGAATAGTTGGTTCCGCTGACACTGCAACTGCTGTTATAGTAAAACCTGCCAACGCGGCCATTTTCTGCCACCAGCGCCGCGTCTATATTGTAAGTATCATCGCTTACCATGCCGGCATTGATATTTCCTTGAGCTATGAGCCCTATCACATCAGTGCCGGTGAAATTCGTATACAGCAGGTTCGTGTTTATAGTGATATTAGAATAATTATTCGGATTGCTGGAGCCGATTATGCCTGCAGCCACTGTAACGCGAGCATTATTGATCTGTCCGTCAACCCAAACATTGTCATCGACGAAGATGACGCCATTCCCTGGTATCGGCCAAGAATGGTCGGCATTTGTACCGTTTACCATGGTTTCGCTAGCACCAGCCTGATTTGATCCGACCAGATTCTTTATCGTCCATGTGCCCCATTGCGTTTCGCTTTGCGCCGTCGGATCATTGCCACAATTGCTTGGTACCGGCTGGAGAGCGGTCACTTTGTACATAAAATATGAAGTGATGCCAGCATTCACTTCAAAGACGATATGATAGCCCTGTGAGTTGGAAGCAGTCCATTCCTTGCCACCTGTCTGCGCGAGCGTCTGAAGCTGAGTCAGTCCCACAGTAAGTCCTGCAAAATCGAAAGCTGGCACTGGGAATTGCCTGCCAGCAGCAAATGTGCCGGGACAACTAGGAACAGCAGCGGGAGGTTGTGGATCGCCAGACGGATAACCAGTGCAGGGATTGTCTGTGTAAACACCGAATTCATTTTGTCCCGTATCCGGATCGGTATAAGTTGATAACGCGCTTGAAACCAGATTTTCCGCCAATCCATCAAAATGCACCCCAAAGTTGGATTGGATCGGACCGAATACGGTAGTGCCAGCTCCAAAATTCATATTGTCATTGGCAATTACCGCAAAACGGGCTAGTGATGGTATTGCCAATTTTTCCTGAACAGTTCTAGAAATCGATGTTGACGCTAGAGTGCCGACCGAGTTTATAGTAACGATGGTCGAACCGGTGATCGGTGGCGTAATAGTCAGCGAATAATTTCCTAGGAGATTGCCATTTCTATCATAAAACTGGTGGATATACGGTCCTGGAGTAGTAGTGCCATCTTTATAATCAGTGGGATTTTGGGCCAAATGCCACTGATAATAATCCACTCCAGCCTCTGCAATCTGGAATGCCTGTTCCTTTTCTGCGACAATACGTATGCCTCGCAGCATGGCAGCACCCCAATTCACCAGCGCCGACGTAATCAAAATGGTTATAGACGCGAATATTATCACCGAAACGATGATGTCGCCGCGTGACGCGAGACCCAGTCTGGCGCTCATTCGATTTTTTCTTTTTAATCTTGAACTTTGGATCATGTTCTTACAGATTTGTCTTAAGATTGCGTAAGCTTACTTGCGTAGTATATGTGACCGGCGCCGGAGAACGGTTGGGATCACTATCCAAGGTCAGATTGACTCTTATGAGATGCACTGAAGTCGTCGTTACTGGCTGGGTAAGCGGCGAGCTAGTGCCATTATAATTGGAATCGAAGTATTGGAATACCGGCGTAACCCCGCCATTCCTCACGTTGATCATAAGGGTGGTCGTCGATTGGCTCGCTGAATTGTACACGGCGGGAGATCCCGAGGGCTGTATCACGGCTTCATATAGAGTCGTGCTCGAAAGCGTGTAAGTGATCTCTTCTTCCTGGTTATCTGCATCGGCATTCGAAAAGAAAGACAGTGTCGTACTGCCGGCATTGATGATCGGAAATGCGCCGTTCGCGCCTGGAGCCGCGTCTCGCAATTGCGTGAGTATCGTTCTCAATATGACCTGCGCGCTTTGCGCCGTCGTGAAGGAACTAGAAATATTTCCTTGATAGATGAAGACATTCGCTTCGAATGCCGTAACAGCGATCATGACCACAAGGAAAATTCCCAAGGTTATCAAAACCTCGACAAGAGTCATTCCTCTTGAAAAAGAGAATGGGGAATGGGGAATGGGGAATGGAGATTTTTTCATATTATTATGGTCCAAGCATCACCGTTTGCTGCTGCCAGCCGCTAGCTATAGTCACGCTGTGCGTATAAGTCGTATATCCCGCCTTGGATACTGTCAAAGTGTAATTCCCTGCACTAAGGCCTTGGAATATGACCTGGCCTGGAGGAATGCAATTGGACGTATACGCATAAGATACGCTAGATATCATGGGGGTAACAGTTGCGGTATTCGTGGTGAGGTACGCAAGATATCTGGCAAATTCATTTCCATTCTGCACAGAATTAATGGAAGTTCCTGGAACCGTGAAGTATGTGCCGGCTGTTCCGTCAGGGCCCAGATAGTTCCACGGTCCTGATACAGTCGGATTGGTGGCAAACTGGAATTTTATGCTATTCGAACCTGACAAAGGAGGCTGGTTTAGCGGCGTCCAAGAAAAGGTGTAAAAATTGCTAGAAGTACCTGTATCGAAAGTTGAAGATTCTAGGGTCGCCGTTGCAACCGTAGTATAAGAGCCGAAGACCTGCTTCATAACTATGTTGCCAGACGAAGTAGACGTATCCGCCTGTCCATTATCCGCCCAATATTTATTGGCGATAGTGTACAAAGCCTGCCCGTTGCCTCCTGACCAGTCCGTCTGTGTGCTATAGCCTTCGCCTGTAATCTGCGTGTTGTCATAAGCTCCGCCTGAAAGCTCGATCGTCGCCCCAGATATCGGAAGATGGCTCGAGCTGTCTTCTGCAGTTACCATTATGCTATTTGGATTCTTGGGCACGACAACAAGTTGCACATTCTGCGTATTATTGGGATTGAGAGTGAAAGGGCTGATCGGATTGATGCCCGCAAAATAATAATTGCTGTCAGTGGGCGTAATCGTATACGTATCCCACTCCATAGAGCTCGTGCTGAATATGCCGCTGCCATTCGTGACGATATTTTGCGAATACTTCGGAATATTCGTTCCGATCTGCTTGGCACCGACCATGGAAAAATGGATATTCCCTACAGGCACGCACAATGCAGTCATGCTAGAAAAGTTGAGAGTGCTCAATTTGTCTATAGCGAAGCTGGCTTGGCTGATCTGCTGGTTCAAAACGGTAATATTGGGCTTTGTAGGATTTGCTCCAGCGACGCCTCCTGCCGTATAAGTCTGGTCAGTCGAATAGCCAGGCTTTGTTACCGTGATCTGGTACATTTTTGTTCCCTGCGGAACACCGATGACATTCAAGACACCGCTATCGTTGGTTATATCGTTATCAGTGACTGTCGAAGTGGCCACGCTTTGTATATTCACGGTCGCGCCCTGTATAGGATTGCCTGTAGCGTTGAAGGCTTGAACAGTAAGTGCTCCCCCGTTTGAGGCCGATTGGAGATTGGCTGGGGATACCTGTCCAGTCAAAGAGATTGGCTGAAAATCCTTGCATGTCGGACAGGTTATGTCTACCTCTACCAGCTTGTCGCTCGCTTGGACTGTGGAAGTCGAAAGATTGATATTGCGTATGGTCAGCTCAACATTGTAGGTGATGCCTCCTCGCGTCAAAGTCTGGTTTTGTGGAAGTATGCCGAGCGGAATGCCGTTGGTAAGGCCCACGCTCACATAAGGCATGTTGCGGATAATCTCAAATTGCTCATCAGCGAGTTCAACAGCCAGCGTGCGTGCCTGATTGCCGTTCGCAAGCTGGAACAGGCTTGTAAAAGCGGCGTAGCCGGCAAGCGCAATGACCAGGAAAAGAGCTGTTCCAATCACAACTTCGATCAATGTGAAGCCTTGTTTTGTATACATTGAGATTAGATAGAATTGGCGATGGAATATAGCGGTGTGATCATAGAAACAGCAAAGAATCCTACGGCAGCGCCGATTATTATCATGAGGAAAGGTTCTATGATCGTCGACATGTCTTTTGTCTTTTGCTCAACATCATCTTCATAAAAGTTCGCGACCCCGAGAAGCATCTCTTTGATCTTGCCGGTTTCTTCGCCTACATTCATCATCTCCGAGAGGAAAATTGGATACAGCTTCGTGTTTTCATTGAAGACTTTTGACATCGGTTCGCCGGTCTTGATGGCAGTAGAAGCTTTTTCCAAAACTGCCCTAAAATGGACGTTTTGCACGACTTCAGCGGTGATATTCACAGATTCAACGACGTCAACCCCTGCACCAAGCAATGACGAAAGCGTCCTAGCCGTGCGCGCAGCATTCACTTCCTGCACCAATGTGCCTATGACTGGAATTTTTAGCACGAGGAAATTCAATATGCTTTTGCCGCCCTTTGTGCGCGACCAGTAGTAGAAAGCGAAAAAGACGATAATGGCGCCTATAAGCACGAATAAGCCGTCATTCTGTATCAGATTGCTGATAAACAGCACAACCCTGGTAGAGAATGGAAGCTGAACATGCAAATCTGTAAAAGTTTTCATGAGGGTCGGTACCACGAATATGAACATCAGTATTCCGATAGCGATCATGAGACAAAGAATGACTCCAGGGTATATGAGCGCGCCGCGGACTTTCCTTTCGAGGTTATAACTGTTCTCCATCTGGGTTGCTACAACTTTCAATGAGTCCGCCAATGTTCCAGATTGCTCGCCAGCGCGCACCATAGATATCACCAGGTCCGGAAAGACTTTGGGAAATTTACCCAGCGCTTCCGAGAATGTCTCGCCAGCATTCACGTCCGCCAAGACCGCCATGAGGATATTCTTCAGCCTTTTATTGCTGGTCTGCTTTTCTAGAACCGAAAGTGCTCGGCCAAGAGAAAGTCCTGCTTCAAGCATCGAGCCCAGATTTCTGACAAAGTGTATCTTGTCTATATTTCTGACGCGGCTCAACATGTTCGGCAACTCATTCAGGGCCTTCAATATGTTTGACTTGCCTTTTTCTTGAAAATTGACTATGTCGTCGCCGCCTTCGCGTATCATCCGGTACAGCTCGAAGCGGTCAGCGGCATCGCGCTCACCAGAGTAAACTTCTCCGGAAGGCTTTTGGGCTTTGAATATAAAATGGGACATTGTATTAATAACCAATAACCAAGATACAATAAACAAACGTGCGATCTTTACTCCGTTATGACTCTCAACACCTCTTCTATAGTCGTCAATCCCGACACGCACTTGTAAATGCCATCTTCAAACATCGTAAGCATTCCTTCTTTCTTGGCCTGCACTTCGATTTCGGTCGAGGTCGCGCCTTTCATGATCAAGTCTTTGATCGATTGCGTCATCAGCAGAACTTCGTGGATGCCGATACGTCCCTTATAGCCGTCATCGTCGCCGGCTTCATTGGACGTCGCTGGTGCTTTCCAGAATGGAATCTTTTCCCAAGTATCGTTGGGCTTGATAACCTTATCCGCCTTCAAGGCGGCAAGAACATGATCCAGATCCAGCATCTTATCCAGCTGTGCAAACTCATCCTTGGAAAGAAAGTATTTTTCTTTGGTATCCGTTAGGCGGCGCACAAGACGCTGGCCGATCACTACATTCAAGGTAGAAACTAGCAAAAATGATTCCACTTTCATGTCTAGAAGGCGAGGAATGGCGCCAGCGGCACTGTTGGTGTGCAGAGTAGAAAGAACCAAGTGGCCAGTGAGAGCTGCATTCACTGCCAAGGCAGCGGTCTCGTTGTCTCGAATCTCACCGACCATGATGATATCCGGGTCTTGTCGGACTAGCGTGCGTATTCCTTGCGCGAAGCTGAAGCCGATTTCCGGTTTGACTTGCGTCTGATTGATGCGCGCCATCTGATATTCGATAGGGTCTTCGATGGTCGAGATATTTACATCCGGCGTATTCAAAAGGTCGAGCATGGTATATAGAGTCGTGGTTTTTCCAGAACCAGTAGGACCAGTGGTCAAGATCATGCCTGTGGTCTGTTTCAAAGCCTTATGTATCCTTTCCAAGCCTTCGCCATGGAAGTTCAAATATTCCAGCGTAAATCCGGAAATATTCTCGCGCAAAAGGCGCATGACGGTCTTTTCGCCATAATATGTCGGCAATATCGAGACACGGAAAGAGACTTTTTCATTATTCAAATCGACCTTGAAGCGCCCATCTTGCGGCAAGCGTTTTTCATCAAGTTTCAAGTTCGAAAGCACCTTTATGCGCGCGGTTATCGAGGGTCCGGCTTGTTTGGGCAGTACCATGGCATCGTGCAAAAGGCCGTCAATGCGATATCTGACCAAAACCTGCTCTTCCATAGCTTCTATATGTATATCCGAAGCATTTTGCAGCACCGCATGCTTTATGAGCGTATCGACTATGCGAACAACAGGCAAGTCTGTTGCGATTTTCTTTAGGTCCTCGGCTGAAACCGTCTCGCCTTTTTCTTCGGATATCATCCTCATCGATTCGGTCTCTTTTTGGATAATATCGCCGAATTCCGCCTTCAAGCTCTTTTGATATTGGACCAACGCTTCTTTTATCGAGTCCGCATCAGTAAGGCGCGGCATGATTTTGAGATTGACTTTCTTCTTGATGAAATCTATAGCAGAAAGATCATTCACATCCAACATGGCAACTTCGAGCGAAGTGTCATTTTTCTTGAACGCGACAATATTATGCGTGCGAGCGATCGGTTCCGGAATGATCGATAGCGTCTCGAATGGCGTTTTCTTGCCTTTCAAGTCCACGAATGGAATGCCGAGCACATAAGCGTTCATGCGGCGCAGATTGTCGGCCGTGATCTTGCCCATGGTGACCAGAGCGTCGCCTAGGCGCTTGTTGCTTTTCTCGGATTCTTTTTTGGCCGCCTCGAGGTCTTCCTTGGAAACCAAGCCGGAGTCAAGAATAAACTTATAAAGTTGGGTATCTTCAACGAACATTGATATTATTATATCATATGCTATACTATCCACATCCCGTAATGTTCGCCCGAAAGGCGGATATTTTTATTAAATACTGAAAAATACCATGTTTGACCTCAAGGTTATCAATTCCGTCGTCCAGCAGCTCGAAGAAGAGCGCGGCATTCCGCGCGAAAAGACTATGGAAGCCATAGCTATGTCGCTTGCGACCGCTTACAAGAAAGAGTTCGGCAAGAAAGGCCAGATCATTCGCGCCTCTTTCGACCCCAATAGCGGCCAAGTGGAATTTTGGCAGGTCAAAGTCGTCGTAGACCGCGATCAGGTCATTATGGAAGGCGATGAAGAAATGTCGCATGAAGAGATGAAAACCGCCGATGCGGAAGACATCAAGATCCGCTTCAATCCCGAACAGCACATGCTCTTCGAAGATGCCAAGAAGATCAAGAAGGATGCCGCTATTGGCGATGAATTGGTCTTTCCTCTGGAAGCCAAGGCTGATTTCGGCCGCATTGCTGCACAAACCGCCAAGCAAGTCATCATCCAAAAGATTCGTGAAGCCGAAAAAGTCTCCGTTATCGGCGAATTCGGCGCCAAAGAAGGAGAGATCGTCGCGGGCACAGTGGAGCGTGTCGAACGCGGCGTTGTCTATATCAATATGGGCCGCGCTCTGGGCATGATTCCCTATGAAGAGCAGATCCCTAGCGAGCGCTGGAAGACTGGCGACCGCATCCGTGCCTATCTATATGCCGTGGAAGAAACTCCTCGCGGTATCGTGCTCAAGCTGTCTCGCGCTCATCCCAAATTCCTAGCCAAGCTCTTCGAAACCGAAACTCCCGAGATCGCAGCTGGAACTGTCCAGATCAAAGCCATTGCCCGCGAAGCTGGTTCACGCTCCAAGATCGCTGTCATTTCAAATGACCCTCATATCGACCCCATCGGCTCCATGGTCGGCCAGCGCGGCGTCCGGGTTTCGACCGTTACCAGCGAGCTTTCCGGAGAAAAGATAGATATTGTCGAGTGGAATGAAGATCCTGCTCTATTCATAGAAGAAGCCCTTTCGCCTGCAGAAGTCGTCAGCCTTGAACTCATCGATGAACAGCACCGTGCCATTGTCACAGTCACCGAAGACGAGCAGTCTCTCGCTATCGGCAAAGGCGGCCAGAATGTCAGGCTTGCGGCCAAGCTCACTGGCTGGAAAATAGATATCAAATCTGCTGGAGGAGTTGTGGCAGCGGAAGAAGGAGAGGAAGGAAAGAAATAGATCAAGGAAAAATGAGTAATTTTTGTATATCGTGAATTTCTTCTTGACTTTAGTATAGCAATATTGCTATACTAAAAACAGGT
>CAZKSQ010000006.1:0-21266 GCA_964555555.1 uncultured Candidatus Saccharibacteria bacterium
AACGGAAGCGCTGCTTGCTGCAAAAGCGAAAGTTTTGGCAATCGAAAAGGATTCGAGATCAATTTTGTTGCTCAAAGAAAAATTTGCTACTGAAATATCTTCAGGACAGCTTGCTTTGATAGAAGGCGATGTGTTGGATCAAAAAATTTCCAATTTCCAATTTCCAATTTCCAACAAAGAATATGCCGTGGTCGCCAACATTCCTTATTACATTACTGGCGCGATACTGGAAAAATTCCTAGAAAATGAGCCTAGACCAAACCGCATGATCTTATTAGTCCAAAAAGAAGTCGCGGACAGAATAGTTGCTAGAGATGGCAAAGAAAGCATACTTTCTATTTCAGTGAAGGCCTTCGGTGTGCCAAAAATAATCGCAAAAGTGCCAAAAGGGGCATTTTCACCGCCACCGACGGTAGATTCTGCTATTTTGTCTATTTCCGAAATCGACAATAAGCCATTTATAGACGACAAAATCGAAATCAAGCGTTTTTTTGAGATCGTTAAAGCTGGTTTCGCGCATAAGAGGAAGTATTTGATCCGGAACTTGGAAACGGTCATCGAACCAGAAAAACTTCAAGGCATTTGGAAAAAGATGGGCTTGAATGAAAAAGTGCGGGCAGAGGAGCTGGGTTTTGAAAAATGGCTTAAAATATCTACTTAGATGCTTTCTCCATGGAAAAGTATTGGAAATCCTTCACCCATAGTTTCACCATCGATTTCACAGACACTTGGAGTAGGGTAATATTCACCCAAAAGCTCTTGTCCGATATGAGGAGGGATATAAAAAGCGAATGGTAATTCTCCAGCGTACCACATATAAGGAATAACGACTCCAAAAGGATCCTCGACATACAAAAGTTCCCCTTCGTCGCACGGCTGAATGTCAGTTATGATACCGCCGAAGCCAATGGCAAAAGAAAGGTAGGGAATTGAGATAAAAAACAAAACTATGAGTGCTGCTACTGATGCTCTGTGCATGCGCCAATTATAACACATCGATGGCAACAGAAAATTCCCTGTCGCTATCCACACAAATCTGCCGAAAAACATAGATTTATTGCTATAATTCACATTAGCATGGCAAGAAACTACCCACGCATGCAGACAATTATGATTTTTATCGTGAGCGTTATCGTCGTGGGAGGATTTTATGTATATGCCAATCCCAAGAGCGCACAAAATGCCATTCAATATGGTTCACAAAATGAAGCACGGGACGGTAAAGTTTCTAGCGGCAACAGCTCGGTTTCTATCGGCAACGATTCTCCCAAACAAATAGCAGACACCGGCTGGCAAAAACAGTTCTTCACGGCTGACTCCAAAGGCAATATCAAATACAATCAAACTAGTGCTAGCGGAACGCCCAAACCCGCACCGCAAACCTTGACTGACAAGATAAGCCAGGACCTCTTCACCCAGGTTTGGCAGATACATCAAGCTGGCTTGGATACTGACAACGCCGCATTGGGCAATGTAACCAGCAATTTCGCCGACCAAGTCGCGGCGGCGGCGGCGCCGACAATGTATTCGGCCAAAGACATGAAGGCTATTCCGGATGCCGGCAATTCTGCCATTGCCACATATGCAACGAATATCATGACGGTGCTAAAAACCATTCCGCTTGCCGATGCGGCAACGATAGCGAACAATGCCCTGAGCAATAACAGCGGTTCACTAAAAGAGATCGACCCTATAATCTCGAGTTATCAGGCTATATTGAACAAGCTGAAGGCGATGAATGTGCCTTCGACTTTTTTGAGTTATCACCTGAATATCGTGAACGCCATGAGCACTTTGTTGTTCAATGCCCAATCATTGCGCAAGGCAGACATTGACCCAGTAAGGGGGCTTGCGGCAGTGAGCATCTACATTCAAGGAATGCAGCAGCCCTCGAGCGCACTAGATGATCTCTCTAGCGGATTTACTTCCGCTGGAATCGTTTTTGCCGATTCTGCTTCATCGAATACACCATAGATATGACGATAACTTTCAAAAAAGGAATCTTGGGCCTGGCGATCATCATAGCTTTGATATTTACGGCCGTGCCATATAGAGCGCACGCTATCGTATTTGTGCCTGTAAATACCATGCTCGAAACTGCGCCTACAGCAGTAAAAAGGACCGTTGATACTACTATGCTTCAGGTCAAAAACTATGTTTTGGATGGCTTGGCTTGGTCTGTGGCAAAAATCATGCTCCAACAGGTTACCGCAAGTGTCGTGAACTGGATCAATAGCGGCTTCCAGGGCAGTCCGGCATTCCTCACCAACCCCGGAGCATTCTTCGCGGACACAGCAGACCAGATAACTGGCGCTTTCATAGCCAATACTGGAGTGCTGGCACAGCTTTGTTCGCCTTTTAGCATAGACATCCGGCTTGGGTTGGCACTTTCGGGCGGAACAAATAACACCAGGTATAAGTGTACGCTAAACACGCTTGTTCAAAACGTGCAAAAATCCACGATCAGCGTCAATGGCCAAGTGACTTCCAATGGAGCAACTGTGGCAAGCGGAGGAGTGACTGCCAATGGAGCCGGTCAGACTAGCATGAATAGCTTCATGGCTGGAGACTTTACCCAAGGAGGCTGGCCAGCATATACGGCCATGGTCACCCAGCCCCAAAACAATTTCTACGGCGCCTTCCTTCAGGCAAAAAGCGACTTGAGCCAGCAGATAGCCAACAAACAAAATAATATTCGCTTGGACCTGCAGATGGGTCGCGGTTTTATGTCCTGGCAAAAATGTACGGATGTCGAGACGGACCTGCTTCCGGACTTTCCCGAAACAGACGATAGCCTCAGCAAAAAAGTCGACCCAAAAACGGGGGACGTTAGTTATCAGGACTGCGAAACGCAAACCCCTGGTTCCGTCATAGCCGGATCCATAGACAAATCCCTTGGCATTCCGCAGGACACCCTGAACATCGCGGGATCCATCAACCAGATCGTCGGAGCTTTGTTCGCGCAACTCGTTTCCAAAGTACTCTCCGGCGGTTTGCATGCTTCCAGCAACTATAGCTCGAGCGGAACGGCGAATGCCGGCGTAGCAACGCAACTTTTGCAGCAGAATCAAAGCGACCAATTGTCCGGATCCCGAACACAGCTGACGAATTCCTTGAATCAATATGCTGGAAGCGCTACACAGTATGTAAATCTGCGACAACAAGCGATAGATGCGTTGAGCGCTTCAAAGACTTCTTATCAGGCTGCGGCTTCCTGCTTTGCAGCCAAGGTGCCTTCACCTTCATCTCTATCGGCTAGCGCGCAGAATTCCGATTACGTATACGCGCAAGGACAGATCTCCGCCATCAATGCCAACATAGCCAAGGTCGATACCGCAATCGTTCCATACCAGACCGCGCTTAACACTGCCATGAGCGGCACTTCCCAAGTCTTGAACATACAAAATGAGATAAATTCCGCACAAACAACCGACCAGATCAGCCAGGCATCGAATGACTACAATACCTTGATGCAGAGCGGCAACGGATCCGGCATTACGCTCGATCTTGCCGGCGCACAAACAGACTTGGCTGCGGCACAGACCCAAGCCCAGCTCTTCACTGCTGATGCGCAAAAATATCAGGCGGCCTGCAATTCATTCGTGCCCAGCGGACTATAAAAAGACATGAACAAGAACACTTTCAAGAAAATAATCTCTGCGATATCCGCTATAGCCATAACGGTAGTGCTTTCGACACATGTGGCTCATGCACAGGCGGCTTCAGCTGTTGGACAAGCCGCTCTAAATCTGATAACTGGAATATCTATTGGGCCAATAATGTTCATAGTTGACGTTATTAGCTATTTCGCATTAACTTTGGCCGGATGGTTCTTGGCGCTTTGCGGAACACTATTGAATGTCAGCATGCAATTGACCACCCATCTCGGTCAATTCATCCAGGCTTCTCCGATCATATACACGGTTTGGAGCACAATCCGCGATGTTTCCAGCATGCTGTTGATCTTCTTCATCCTTTGGGCAGCCATCCAAATGATCCTTGGGTTAGAGCGCGCAAATTTTGGTGGACTTCTCAAGAGCATCGTAATCGCTGGAATATTGATAAATTTTAGCTTTTTCTTTGCACAGGTATTGATCGACGGCTCCAACATCATCTCACTACAGTTCTTCAACGCTATGGCACCGAATGCCAATGCGACCTATCAGCCGAACGACAGCTTGGGTACGATAATTTCCAAAACTATTAAGGATGGCAGTGGAGGGTTGTCTGGCATATTTGCTACCAACTTGGCAGTAAATCAGTGGTGGAGCAATAAGAGTGGTATTCAATACATTACAGGTTTAAAAGATACAAATCAGCAAATAGCTATTGCTACAGCAAACTATACGGGCGCCTTGGTCCAGTTCCTCGCAGCTTTGAGCTTTTTGGCGGCTGCGGCTGCGGCTATATGGAGAACCGTCATACTGGTCTTTTTGCTGGGCTTTTCCTCGATATGGATCGCGGCCTATGCTGTGCCGCAACTAAAAGAATTCAAAACCCGATGGATGAGCCTCTTCCAGACAAATCTAGTCTTTATGCCAGTATATCTAGCTATGATGTACGTATCGGTTTTGATCATTAGCAAGAGCGGCTTGAACAGCTTGGTTGCTGCGGTTTCGACAGCTAGCACGGCGGGGAACAGCATGACGGCATATGTCGGACTCTTCATGGGCTTTGCCATCATCCTGATTTTCATCAACATTCCGCTCTTTGCGGCGCTGTCGGTGTCAGGAATGTCGAAAGGGTTCATAAAAGATATAAGTGACTGGTCGATTAAATTTACAAAAACTGCGACTGTTGGCAGGGTCAAGGATAGTTCTGCATGGATCGGCAGGAATTCGTTGGGTCTAGCTGCAAACAGGGCCGCCAGAAGCGACACCATAAAGACATTATCGACTATCAGTCCTTTGGCTGGAAGATACGTTAACAAAGGACTCGATAAGGTTAGTACGGCAACATTTGGCGGAACAAAGGGCGGCTATGAAGGAGTCTTGAAGCAAAAGAAGAAAGAGAATGAGGCCATGCACAAGAGGATAGGCGAGGTAGAGCGCGCTGATTACGACACAAAAGAAGAATTCGATGCGGCCAAGGATGTTGCTAAGGCACGACAAAAAGAATTCCGAGCAAGTCTAACTAGCACGAGAGGAAACATTATGAGCTTGATGCTAGACAAGAGGGCACGAGCTGAAACTGCTGCCAAGCTAAATAAGGATGCTGACGACCAACGAAAGAAAGATTTAAAGAAAAAGAACGAGCCAGAAATAAAGAAACTCAAGAAACAAAGAGATGAATTGGAAAAGCTTGGCCCACCATTGCCCGGACCGGCGGGAGCAGAAATAGAAAGAAGGAGGAAGGTAACCTTAGATGAGATCAACGCAAACATCGATAAATTGGAAGCGGAGGTTGAAGAAGCAAAAGCACTAGAAGGTGAAGAAAAGGACAAGAAGCTTGAAGGCAAACTCGATGATCTTGCAAAAAAAGTAGATAAGGAAAGTTAAAAAACATAATGCACGAATTTACCCAAGAAGAAGTCCAAGAAAAATTCGATAAACTGCCAAAACAAGTGCAGGATGCCATTACATCTACGGATGTTAATGATAAGATCTTGGAAATCGGCAGAAAATACGCTTTGCTATTGGATAAAATCGAAGAGCTGGCCGATGAAACAGGTCTGGTAATGCTGGGCCTTGAAAAATCGACTGACTTTGTCGATCACATCTCTTCTAGGTGCGGTGTAAATAAAAATGCAGCTGACAATATCGTGCAGGACATAAATATCGACATCTTCTCAAAGATAAGGGATTTCATGCGAGAGTCCGGCAAACATAAAAGGGAAGATTTCACTCCTCCTCCCAAAAGAACCTTTCCAACCTTTTCTGCTCTTGAAAATGCGGGTAAATTTGAAATCGAGAAAGGCGCGGGGTTTACAAATTTGGCAGAAATCCCAAATTATGCCGCGCAAAAGCCGGCAATGCCGCGAACGCCTTCATTGAGAATGCCTTCACCAATAGTACCTCCATCCACAACATCTGCGACGCCCAAAATTCCAGACCCGCTGCTAAACGACGCTTCATACCAACCTTTTGCAAAGCCTCGCAAGATAAATTTGCTTGAAGATGACAGCAAACTCACCAAAGAAAGCGTAAAAAATGACATGGAAGCTTCGGGGATCATGATCCACGACGAAAGCAAGCAAGAATTCATGGAACATGGCGATCCGGCAAAGCAGGGGCTTTCTGCCCAGCACAAAGTCGAGCCGCCGGCGAACTTGCCTGGCGAGAGGGAGGTGATGGGCATGACCGACGAGCATACAGATGCCCTAGTAGACCAGCTCTTGGGCCAAGTCGCCAGCGCCATCCAAGAAAAGATCTCAAAGAAACCCTATATTCCGCCCATCCCACTGGCCCCAGGAACTGGTAAAGATGGCTACAGAGAACCGTTCGTATAGGTGTAAACAAGCATCTAAAAACCGAGGATTGGCAGTGCCACGACCGTCGCAGGCGGCGACAAGTCGTCCGCGAGCTTGACGAGCGGAGGACTTCGTCGCGCCGAGGAGGGAGTGGCTATAAAACAATTGGTTATTGTATCTTGATTATTGGTTATTCGATTACCTGAATTGTTCACTATAAGTTATAATAATACTGATGCGTTACCAAGTTCCTCAATTCATCGAGGTTGAAGACAAGATCTTCGGGCCGCTGACCCTGAAGCAGTTCATATATCTCGTCGGCGGAGCAGGATTATCATTCGTTCTGTACGTATTCCTGAAAAGCCTTTGGCTCTCTGCCATACCTATAGTGATAGTCATGGGGCTCTCGGCTTCTTTGGCATTCTATAAAGTCTATGACCATTTTCCTCTCATCAATGTCGCCGAATCCGCTTTCAAGTACTGGCTTGGCGGCAAGCTCTATATCTGGAGAAAGGAGCCGACCGCGAAGCCGAGGGATGCGCAAACGGCCATGAAAGATGCCAAGAATTTCGCCGGCATCACCGTACCCAAGGTCTCTGACAGCAAGCTCAAAGACCTTTCCTGGAGCCTAGACATAAAGGAGAGCTTGTATTCCAATCCCGACCAAAAATAACATGGCCAAACAACAACCCAAAGCTACGCAAGAGTTTGTTCCCATTTCGGAGATACGGGATGGCGTCGTAGTGCTGAAGAGCGGAGGCATGCGCTCTGTCGTTTTGGCATCTTCCTTGAATTTCGCCCTGAAGTCGGCAGATGAACAAAGCTCTATACTCTTCCAATTCCAAAATTTCCTCAATTCTTTGGACTTTTCCGTACAAATCGTCATTCAGTCAAAAAAACTAGACATCAGGCCATATCTGGCGCTCCTCGAAGGACGCTATAAAGACCAGATAACCGAACTTATGAAGATTCAGGTCAGGGAATACATCGAATTTATCAAAGCTTTCGTCGAAAATACCAATATCATGACCAAGAGCTTCTTCGTGGTCATACCATATGACCCGCCGATCATCGGGAATGGCAAGAGCATGGTTACGAAATATCTTCCGGGCAAAAATAAAGACGCGCAAAATCCGAGCCCAGACCAGCAATTCCAGGAATATCGATCTCAATTGGAGCAAAGGGTGTCCGTGGTTGAGCAAGGGCTCGTACGTTGCGGCATACGTGTAGCAGAACTTGGAACCGAAGAGGTGGTAGAATTGTTCTACAAGCTCTTCAATCCCGGCGAGACGGAAAAACCGATACAAATAACTTAGGCGTCATGCCGGCGAAGGCCGGTATCAGAAGTACAAAACCATGTCTATAATCAGCAAACTACTTGGAAAAAAAGAGGAATCTCCCATAACTTCCATCCTGCCGGAAGAGATATACCAGGCTGGCGTTTTGGAATTGAAAGACGTCATCGCACCGTCAGCCTTGAAAGTAAGCCCGAAAGACATAAATCTCGGTGAAAAAGTCGGTCGCACGCTATTCGTAATCTCATATCCCAGGTTCCTGCAAGAAAGCTGGTTCGCGCCTATCATCAACCTCGACAAAGTATTCAATGTCGCTGTATTCATACACCCTGTCGACACTGCAAAAATCTTGCGCCATTTCCAAAAGAAAGTTGCCGAGGTGCAAAGCCAGATTTCTAGGAGGGAAGAGAAGGGCTTGGTTCGGGATCCGGCACTGGATACCGCTTACCAAGACCTGGAAGGATTGCGCGATCAGCTCATGCAAGCCCAAGAACACCTATTCGACGTGGGTGTTTACATCACGATATTCGCAGACAATGAAAGCGAGCTCGACAAACTAGAATCAGAGATCAAATCGATCCTTGAATCCAAGCTTGTATACGTGAAGCCTGCATTATTCCAGCAGGAAAGCGGCTTCAAGAGCGTATTGCCGCTTGGCGATGACCAGCTCAATGTCCACTCAAAGCTCAATTCGTCCCCGCTCTCGAGCCTTTTCCCGTTCGTCTCCTTTGACCTTACTTCTGATAAGGGAATACTCTACGGCATAAACCGCCATAACTCTTCCTTGGTTTTGTTCGACCGATTCCTCCTGGAAAATTACAATTCTGTTACTTTCGCTGTCGCCGGCGCTGGAAAATCTTATTGTACAAAGTTGGAAATTCTGCGCACACTTATGTTCGATACTGACGTTATCGTTATTGATCCTGAAAAAGAGTACGAGTATATGGCCGAAGCCACAGGAGGGAAGTATTTCAATATTTCCTTGAATTCCGAGCACCATATCAACCCATTCGACCTTCCAGTCCCTAGTGAAGACGAGTCTGCATCTGACGTTTTGCGATCCAATATCATCAACCTTGTCGGCCTATTCCGCATCATGCTCGGTGGCCTTACCCAAGAAGAGGATGCCATTGTTGATCGCGCCATAACAGAAACTTATGCTTTGAAGGACATAACCGCTGATTCTGATTTCCGAAATGTAGAACCTCCACTTTTGTCCGACTTCGAACTTGTATTAGCAGGAATGGAAGGCGCAGACTCGCTAGTCGAACGCATGTCAAAATATACCAAAGGTACATGGTCAGGCTTCATCAACAGGCCTTCGAATGTAGATATCAACAAGAAATTCGTGGTATTTTCTCTCCGCGACATGGAAGACGAGCTAAAACCAGTCGCTATGTACATAGTAACTCACTATATCTGGAATTCCATCCGCAAGAATCTCAAAAAGAGACTACTGGTCATCGATGAGGCCTGGTGGATGATGAAATCGGAAGACACTGCCTCATTCCTTTTCGGCCTGGCAAAAAGAGGCCGCAAATACTTCCTAGGCCTCGCGACCATCACCCAAGACGTCGACGATTTCTTGAAATCTCCCTACGGTTTGCCGATCGTGACCAACTCTTCCATGCAGATCCTCTTGAAGCAATCACCAGCCGTCATCGACACAATCCAAAAGACTTTCAATCTGACTGATGAAGAAAAATATCTCTTGCTCGAATCAGACATAGGAGAGGGCATGTTCTTCGTGGGCCTGAAGCACGTCGCGCTAAAAATCGTCGCGTCCTACACTGAAGACCAGATAATCACGACAAATCCGCAGCAAGTGCTCGCTATCAAAGAAGCTAAGAAGCAGTTGGAAAATTCGGGACAGTAAATTCCTGTTATAATGTCCCCATGTCACGCATCGGAAAAGCGGAATGGATACTGTTATATATAGCGGCAGGCGCCGTGGATGCCATCCAATGGCTCATAGACTTAACTGGAATAGGCATAGGCTTTAATGAAGTCGCTGACCCATTCATTGGAGCATTCTTGGGCATATATTTCCAAATGAGAGGCGTTTCCATGATAACTCGCATGAGCCGTTTGGCTTCTCTTCTCGGGGCAACCGCACTGGAAGAATTTAGTGTTTCCATAGCACCAGCATGGATAGCCGATGTTTGGTATATACACAAATCTGTAAGGCAAGAGGATGCTGAATTGGCCGCAGAAGAACAAGCCCAAGCCCAGTTCAAAAACCACAGAATAAGGCCCTTGAATGAGGATGGTGTGCGTGCGCCTCAACTAGAAGAAGCGGCGTGAATAATGCACATCGCAGATTTATCCCATACCTGTTAAAATAGAGAGGATGAAATCTCGCATCTTTATAATCTTTACATTTCTTCTTCTGGTTTCCAGCCTTGCACATGCCCAGATTTCGACTTCTATTCAAGGCATAGACCTAACACTTTCCAATGAAAGCCCCGTTCCTGGGCAAAAAATAACTATAACCGCAGAAAGCTATGTTTCTAATTTGAATTCCTCCAATATCTCATGGACGATAAATGGCGCTGCTTACCAAAAAGGCGTTGGTTTGGTATCCATAACGGTGCAGGCACCAGCTTTGGGCAAAAAAATGACTATCGGCATTACAGCCGTCACACCAGCAGGAAAAACCATGATCAATAGCGCCACAGTCACTTCTGGCAATGTTGACCTTATCCTAGAATCAGGAGGATATGCCCCTCCCATGTTCATGGGCAAGATTCCTTTGACTTACCAAAACAGCTATCGCATCATCTCCATGCCTCACTTGGCCGATGCTACCGGCAAGGAATATGATCCGCGCACCTTGGTATATCAGTGGACCAAGGATTCCAGACTGGTCCAAGACCAGAGCGGCTATGGCAAGCAAGTCTTCACCTGGACAGATGAGATCGTGCCCAGGCAAAGGATAGTGGACCTGAAAGTCTTTACTCGCGACGGCACGCAGCAAGCAGAAAAATTCATAGCCATCCAGTCCGGCGCGCCTTCAATAACATTCTATAAAGATGATCCTCTCTATGGCACATATTTTAACAAAGCCGTGAATGGTAATGTTGGCCTTGGAACAGCAGGGGAGCTCTCAGTATTGGCTGTGCCTTTCGGATTCAATAAGCCTGACAGCACATTGGGCGATCTTAGCTTCTTGTGGATGTTGAATTCCCAAGAGCAAGAATCGCTTTCATCCAACCAATCAATAACATTAAGAGCGCCGGGAGACAGCAGCGGCTCTTCAGATATTCAATTGACTGTAAGCAATAATAAAGACATCTTGGAAAAAGCTGACGGTGCTTTTACGGCTTCTTTCGTGCAAAATTCCAACCAGACAGCAACAGTTAATAACACTACCAACTCAAATGGCTTATAAAATATCCCATATTGTAAAATTTATCTTATTTTCCTTGATTTCACTGTCAGGAATTTTAGCCTTATCCCAAAACATAGCTTTTGCTGATAATAGCAATCAAACTTATACGCTTTTGGAGCCATTGCCTTGCATTCCGGGAGGCCAAGTCACGTGCACTACTCCTGGTGCAACACAAACGACCTTGAATATGGGCACATTTTTCCAGTATGCATTCAATTTGCTCATAGCGCTCGCAGCCGTCGCTGCAGTCTTCATGATCGTCTGGGGCGGTTTTCTTTATGTCACGACATCCTCATCACAATCCAAATCTGATGGCCTGAAATATTTCAAGAATGCTATTTATGGATTGCTGATGATATTTGGTGCATATCTCATCCTCCATACTGTGAATCCAACACTCACCGCATTTCCGACCAGCATACCAGCTATACAGGCGGCGCAACAGGCAACTGCGCCCTCGAATACATACGATCAACTTACTCAGCAATTGAGCAGTTACCAGCTTGTAGATTCATCGCCAATAAAATCCGAGATTATAGACACGCAGGTTGAAATCAACGATCTGGTTCAACAAAAGTCAGATCTGCAAAACCAAATCAATACAGCGCAGTACATGAATGCAAATCCAGTGGATCAAGACCTGCTAGCCGCTGATATGGCTGATTTAGATTCACAGATCTCAAATCTACAAGCGAAAACTTCGATAGATACAGCGATGGTCAGTTTTCAAAACAGCTTAGCCACTGCGGCTCAACATCCCGCTCAAAATACCGCACAGTCATTGGATAATCTCATCAAGTCAGTTCAGTCCAATTATGCCATCGCACAAGACCAAGCGGTCAATAGTCCCGATGCTCAAAAATTAAAAGATGCCGAAAATTACACGATCGGACTTTTGACTATCCAAAAAGACGGCCTCTCGAATGGGGCAACGACCGCAGGAGATATCGTCTCTGGCGCATGGGGAGCGATCAAGGGCGCAGTTACCAGCGCCAATTCAACTATTTCAAGCGCTATTCCTGGAGCTGGCAGCGTATTGGGACTTGGCGGAGCAGTTACCGGATTCACATCAACATATTCCAATGCCAAACAGCAGAGGATAGCGACTTCCATAAATAACGACGTTATAAATTCCATAGCTCCGAACATTCAAGATCCGGCATTGAAAAGCCAGCTTATTCAATATGCGAACCAAGTAGTGCAGGGTACCAAATAATATGAAGAATCGATCATTTATTATCATTTTGAGTCTCATAATAATCCTAGTGCTCGTCGGCGCGGCGTACTGGTACTTTTTCTTGAATGTGACGCCCGCACAGGTTACCGTCGTCCCTGGCAACCAGACGACTACGACAGGATTCGTGCCCATCAACCGTCCCTTGCCGACTGGGAATGCGTCTACTGGTAATTCAAGCTCAACCAACGTAACAGGGAATAACCCTAGCAATACTTCGTCGGGCATGCCGATACTTCGCCAGTTGAGTTCGACGCCAATAGGCGGATTTGCAGAGAATACCAGCATTCCGACCAAAACAAACCCGATAGCATCAACCACATTCCGTTGGGTAGACCGGGGCAGGGGAAATACTTATGAAGCTTACGCGGACAGGCTTGATATCAATATCCTTTCAAATACTTTGGTGCCGCGCATATACGAGAGCTGGTGGAACAAGAGCATGGATACATTCTTTGCGGAATATGGCAGTGCGACCAATGATAGCTTGACTACGGTGGTTGCGAACATCGTAAAGGTTCCGGCTAGCGCCATCGCAAGCGCCGCTTCGACATCCGATTCCACAAGTCAGCAAATAACAGAAACTGCTTATCAATTGAAAGGAACACTGATAACCGGAAATGTCATTGGCATGGCAGTCTCTCCCCAAAAAGACAAAGTCATCATCGTCATGAATCAGAATAATAGCGCCGTAGGCTACATCTCGAAATTCGACGGCACCTCCCAATCGCAGCTCTTCAGCATGCCGCTCACACAGATCAATATCGATTGGCCAGAAACCAATACTATCGCTGTTACAACCAAGGGTAGCTCCTCCTACGCCGGCTACCTTTACCTCATAAATGCAAAAACAGGATCCATGAAGCAAGTCATAGGCGGCATTGCCGGACTTAGCGCAAAAGTCAGCAGGGATGCAACCAAAGTCATCTATTCCTCGACCGGCACAGGGAATACTGCCATTGATACCAATATGCTCGACCTGAAAACAGGGAAGTCCTCGCCGGTGATATTCAAGACGCTGGCAGAAAAATGCGTGTGGTCTGCCAAATTTACCTCCGATGTCTATTGCGCTGTGCCCTCACAGATCCCGACTGGCACATATCCTGACGACTGGTACATAGGCAATGTCTCGTTCAACGACAATATCTGGGTGCTAGATGCGACTACTGGCAATGCCAACCAGATCGCAAACCTCTTGACCCTCGGCAAAAACCTTATTGACGCTTACAATTTGCAAATCGACGACTCTGACAGTTACCTCCTATTCATGAACAAGAACGACCTGTTACTATGGTCGTTGAACCTGCTCTCGACCCACTAATCGTGTCCATTATTTCTTGAGATAGTGTTTCCTGATCACCAATTCTTGCCCAAGAGTAAACAAAGTACTAACTATCCAGTATAGAGCGATGATCGAAGCCGCCTGGGGAAATCTGGCCGGAATGATCCAATAAACGGACGAGAATGCCAAAATAGGAAGTAGGTACTTCATTTGCTTGTTCATGGAAGCTGCAAAATCCAATGGCGGTGTCCCTGTTGAATTTGCCGGCGCAGTAACCGGCTTGAATTGCTTTGATGCCAAGGAATATTTTAGCTGGATAAATTGTGCCACCGCTGTCAAAATCGCCAAGAATAGGCTTGGCTTGGTGAGATCGATGATTCCTATAAACATCGTTTTTACGACAGGTACGCTGATGAATGAATATAAATCTTCAGGGTGGATGGTTGGAATGATCTTATAAAAAACAGAGAGCAGCGCCAAAAGAATAGGGAGTTGGATAATCAGCAGCAGAATTCCGGAAAAAGGCTTGATGCCTTTCGTCTTATACAATTCCATCACCTTTAGAGCTTGCGCTTGCTTGTCATTGGCAAACTTCACTTTTATTGCATTTGCTTCCGGCTCGACCTCTTTCATTCGAACCTGAGTCAAAATAGATGCCTTGGATAGATGAAATAGCGCCAACTTTACTATAAATGTAAAGATAATGACTGCTACACCGACATCAGCCCAAGGAAGTATGTCCATAAGACCAACAAGACCGTTATAGAGCGGCTGGAAGACGATAGCGTTATACATACCAGAGAACTATACACGGTTTTTGGCAAAAAAACTAATTCAATAGCCTATTTGTACATCTTATTTTTCGATAGGAAAGTATCTATATCTTGCCGGATCTGATCGATGCTCATTTCTGAAATATCGCTTTTGGCAAAAATAGCGGTCCATATCCCCGGCAACACCTTTTCTATCAAAGGTTCCAGTGCGTTATATATATTACGACGTATTTGGTTGCGCAAAAAGGCCTTTTTTGCTATTTTTACTGGCGCTACCGCAGAAATCTTAGTATCTTTTTGGTTTGGCGTGACGCGAAACAAAAAAAGGGAAGAGTGCGCGACCCTTCCTTTTTTCATGACTTCTTCGAACTGCCTAGTTGTGAGTCTTTGGAATTTTGGCAACATTACCTTGAGACCGTGAGCTTCGCTCGGCCTTTTGCACGGCGCCTAGCCATGATCTTCTTGCCGCCAGGACTCTTCATGCGCATCCTGAAGCCGTGGGACTTGGCGCGCTTCCTTCTGTTCGGGTGATAAGTAAATGACATGATTGACGAAGTATTACATAGTTTTATTTGCCGCGCAAGCACAGCCGCACATTCTTTTAATGGCAAAATGAGAAGCAGTGCTAAGAAATTTCCCGTAAGGACACGGATTTTGCCATTAAAAGAATGTGCGGCTGTGCTTGCGCGGCGACCAAGAACAATAATTCTTGCTCATTTTTTATTTGGGAGAAGGAATTATTGTTCTTGGTCGCCGCGCGATGACAAAAAATGTGTCATAAATTCTTGTGCACACCTTATCAACATATTTTTGGCTCGTCCACAAGTTCCCAGAACTATAAACAGGTATATACTGTAAATGTTTACAAACCTATGGAAGACTTCTCTCAAATCTGGCAAACAGCTCTCATCGAAATCCAATCGATGGTATCGCCTGCGAATTATTCTACGTGGGTAAAGTCTACAAAGATCATAAAAGAGGAGGAGGGTATCATATATTTGGGCGTGCCCAATGAATTTACCCGCGAGTGGCTCTTCAAAAAATGCCATAACTCGATTTTGCGCATTTTACGCCAGCTGAATGAGCATGTTAGGGCTTTGGAATACATCGTCCTCAAGGAAGAAGAGGGCAAGCAAGGCCAATTGCGCAAAAAATCCTTCATGGCGCCCACTATTTCCATGCCTTTGCAAGATTTCTACATCAACAAGGAGGATAACCTCAATCCGCGCTACACATTCGAGAATTTTGTGGTCGGACCATTCAACGACTTGGCCCATGCCGCAGCTTCGATGGTCGTCAAGAATCCTGGACATATATATAATCCGCTCTTTATCTATGGCGGCACAGGCAGAGGCAAGACACACCTCATACAAGCAGTAGGGAATAAGATAAAAAGCCTCTTTCCCAACAAAAAAGTCTTCTATCTGACCGCTGAACGTTTTGGTTCCGAATTCTTCGAGTCTTTGCAGAGCAGCACCGCGCAACAATTCAAGGAAAAGTACAGAAAATACGACATACTGATTATGGATGACGTACAGTTCTTTTCCAGCAAAGAAAAATTCCAGGAAGAATTGTTCCATTTGTTCAATACTTTCCACGACACCGCACGGCAGCTGGTATTTTCCTCCGACAAGCACCCGAATATCATTCCGAACCTCGAAGATCGCATCAGGGGACGCTTTGCTGCTGGCATGATCGTGGATATTGCAGAATTGGACAAGGAATCGCGCATGGCCATAGTCAGGACAAAGTGCAAGCCGCATAACATTACCCTGACTGATGATATTGTCGATTATCTGGCTGAAGAAATAGAGGATAATATCCGCGAAATCGAAGGCATCGTGAATATCGTTGCCCACCAAACGATGCACAAATCCCGTGAATTAAACATCAATGAGATAAAAAACATAATCAAGAACAACGCCAAGCCAAAGAAAACATTATCTGTTAAGGATGTAGTCAAAACAGTCTGCGACTTCTATAACATCGAAGAGGAGAGTGTTTACAACAAAACCAGGCGCAAAGAGGTGGTAAAGCCTAGACAGGTCGTGATGTATATACTCCGTGAAGACTATAATATCTCCTTTCCTTCCATCGGGGACAAGCTTGGCGGACGTGACCATACGACCGTTATCCATTCTTATGAAAAAATAAAAGAGGACATAAAGACCAATACAGTTTTATCGCAGGAAATTCTTCAATTGAGAACTATGTTGTAAAACAGTTGATAAGGCTGTATATAAAGTGTTAATAAAATAAAAAATATATGTTTATAACTATCGAACAAAAAA
The DNA here is from genome assembly GCA_964555555.1 of uncultured Candidatus Saccharibacteria bacterium. GTDB lineage: Bacteria > Patescibacteriota > Minisyncoccia > Phycocordibacterales > PALSA-1337 > C7867-002. The sequence goes on from CAZKSQ010000006.1 coordinate 16,676, forward strand.
GCAGGGAAATGGGAAATGTTCTGAATTTACATTTTATTAACTCCGACAATGCGACTGATATTTCAAAATAACTATATACGGAGTGATATATTTACTTTTCAACATATCCACAGCCCTAATAATAAAGATTTGTTTTATAAAAGAATAAATTAATAATTACTATGAAAATGGAATTGAGGTTTCAAGAATTGAAAAAAGCGGTATCTCTAACAGAGAGAGTTGCTGGAAGGCATATGACTCTGCCGGTGCTTTCTTGTCTATTATTTGATATCAAAAAGAATTACTTGAATATAAAAGCGACCAATCTCGATGTTGGCGTGGAAATAACCGTTCCGTGCAAGTCTGACATAGACGAAACAATCGCTGTGCCAGCGACAATACTAAGCTCTTTCCTGGGTCAGATCGGTGAATATGAAGGAGTCGTGACCATCGAAATATCTTCCGGCAATATGGTTATAGAAGCTGCGAAGTCCAGGGGCGTCATCAAGACTATGCCTCACGGTGATTTTCCTAGCATTCCTACAGTAACAGAAGGCCAAGAAATAAATATTTCACCAGAAGTGATCATCCGTGGCTTGAAAGCTGTTTGGTATAGCGCTTCACTTTCTACGATTAAGCCAGAGCTTTCTAGTGTATATATGTATTCTCTGAATAATGATATCGTATTCGTGGCTACAGACTCTTTTCGCCTAGCAGAAAAGAGGGTGAAGGTCGATGAAAAATCTACAGTTAAAGAAATCCTCATTCCTTATAAGAATATAAACGATATTACAAGGATATTGGAGACGGCGAAGGATAAAACATCTGTTTATATGAGCAAGAATATGATCTCTTTTGAGATAAAGAATAAATTGAGGATTGTATCTCGTGTAATAGATGGAGTTTTTCCTGATTATAAGCAAATAATCCCCAAGACTTATGTTACAGAAGTGGTGGTCTTGAAGCAGGATCTCCTAAATGCACTAAAAATATCTAATGTTTTCTCCGATAAGTTCAATCAGGTTCATTTTACTGTCGATCCAAAGGCCAAATTGTTCGAAGTGCAGACCAAGAACAGCGATATTGGCGAGAATAAAACAGCAATAGATGCGGCGATAACAGGGGAGAAGATGGAGATCAACTTCAATTATAAATATATCGTCGACTGCTTTCAGTCCATAGATGCCGACAGCATGTCTTTGCAGTTAAGCGGCATGAATAGACCGATGGTGATCAGGCCGGTCTCTGGCGATCAAAGCTTCATGTACCTGGTGATGCCGATGAATAGGTAAGATATGTTCAATATCAAAGATTTTTTGAAGAGGGCGTCTGGCAGGCAGGCAAAAGAATTGTTTTTCCGACAGACGGCTCAAGGGGTCATTAAACGCCTGATAAAAATAGAAATACCTATCGGATCGATCGTTTTAAAGAACACATCAATACATTTAAATGACATTTCACAAGCCGCTCGTTCTGCTATTTTCATAAAAAAACAAGAGATCCTCGCAGAAGTAAATAAAAGCCAAGATTTTTGCAAGGTAAATGACGTTAGATAGGAGATTTTATCCACAGTTCTCGTGCGTTGCAAAAAGGCGACTGCTTTGTTACAAATTAAGCACTTTATCAGGAATGCTTAATAATAAGCCATGCAGACCAAAGAGAAGCCTAAAAAAAAGCACGTAGCGACGCACTCTATCCAGAAGAGCAAGAAAAAAGAAAATGAGGAAGAGGAGGTTCTCGTAGTGCCTAAAAAGATAGTTGGTAAGCCTATAGAAATCGAAGAAATAGAGATATTGGTTGAGACCGAAAAGGCCCCGGATGAAGCTGTGCTCGAAGATGGGGAAGCCGAAGAGACTGATGAAGCAGGACTCGTCGAGGAAGATCTCGATCCCTTCGGGGACAAATGGGAACAATAATCCTTTTCTGCTATACTGGTAATTCATGAGAAAGAAACGGCGCCGATTGAAATTTTTGAAGGCGATCATCATCTTGGGGCTGTCAGCCTTCTTCATACTCTTGGGTGCGGGAGCGCTTTGGATCGCTACCCTGAAAATACCTGATCTCACGGCATTCCAAACTAGGAAAGTCGCCCAATCTACCAAAATATATGATCGTACAGGCACAGTGCTCCTGTATGACGTTAATACTGATATCAAAAGAACAGTCGTTCCTTTGACAGATATATCGCCTTTCATACAAAAAGCTACGGTAGCGATCGAGGATTCTGATTTTTATACGCATTTTGGAATAAGGCCAACAGCTATCATCAGGGCGGCCTTCACTGATATTTTGGCTGGAGGAGCCAGCCAAGGAGGTTCGACTATAACCCAGCAGGTTGTAAAGAATTCTCTTTTGACTACAGATAAGACTTTTACTCGAAAGATAAAAGAATGGGTTTTGGCTATCAAGCTCGAAAAGGTCATGACCAAAGACCAGATTTTAGGCACATATTTGAATGAAACTCCTTATGGCGGCACGCTGTACGGAGTAGAGGAAGCCAGCCAGGCTTTTTTTGGCGTTCCGGCAAACGACGTAACTTTGGCAGAAGCGGCATATCTTGCCTCCATACCGCAAGCGCCGACATACTACTCGCCTTTTGGCACACATATAGACGCCTTGGATACTAGACAAAAGCTCGTATTGCAGAGGATGAAAGATTTGAACATGATAACAGATGAGGATTATCAATCGGCATTGAAAGATAAAGTAGTTTTTCTATCAAAAGACAATGCCAGCATAAAGGCCCCACATTTTGTCATGATGGTAAAAGATTATTTGGCACAAAAATACGGAGATGTTGCGGTGAATGAGGGTGGATTGAAAGTTATAACGACTCTTGACTACACCATGCAAAAGACTGCGGAAAATGTTGTCAACAAGTTCGCGCCGACCTTGGCGTCGAACTACAATGCTAGTAATACCGCGATGGTAGCTATAGATCCTAAAACAGGAGATATTCTGACTCTCGTGGGATCTCGAGATTATTTTGACCGGTCCATAGATGGCAATTATAATGTGGCTTTGGCTTTGCGTCAGCCCGGATCCACATTCAAGCCTTTTGTATATGCTACAGCTTTTAAAAAAGGTTATACGCCTTCTACGGTTTTATTCGATGTTCAGACGCAGTTTTCGACACAATGCACGCCCGACGGCAAAACAAAAAATCCCACAGATGATCCGACCAAGGTTTGCTATTCTCCCGATGAATATGACAGCACCTATCCAGGGCCAATGGTAATGCGCTACGCTCTTGCACAGTCTAGAAATATTCCTGCAGTAGAAACGCTTTACTTGTCAGGGATAGCGGATTCGATGCAAACTGCTGCAGATCTGGGAATCACGACACTTACAGATCCGAATCGCTACGGGCTCACGCTAGTTCTTGGGGGAGGCGAAGTACGCCTGCTCGACATGACCAGCGCCTATGGCGTATTTGCCAATGATGGCATAAGGAATCCTTATAGGGATGTCCTTGAAGTGGATGACGCCAACGGTAACGTATTGGAAAAGGCCACGACAACCCCGACGCAAGTCATAGATCCGACGATCACCAGGCAGATCGCTGATATACTTTCTGATAACACTGTGCGCATGGACAGCCTGAAGCCCATAGCGGATAACATAGGCCGTCAGGTAGCTATAAAAACAGGTACGACCAATGACTATCGTGATGTTTGGACTCTCGGATTCACGCCGAACCTGGTCGTGGGAGCTTGGGCAGGGAATAGCGATAATACTCCGATGCAGCATAACATCGCCGGACTCATCATATCGCCTCTGTGGGGAGCTTTTATGTCACAAGCGGTGAAGAATCTGCCTGTCGAGAACTTCGTGCCGCCTCCGCCGCCGATAACAGACAATAAGTCAGTTTTACACGGTGTTTGGCAGGGAGGCATCTCTTACTGGAAAGATACAGTATCTGGCAAGGTTGCCACAGAATTTACGCCGCCAGAAGACAAGCAAGAAGTCGTTTTCAATGGCGTACATACTATATTGCAGTGGGTAGACAAGAACAATCCGAATGGTCCCATACCGGCGCATCCAGAACAGGACGGCCAATATGTGAACTGGGAGTATGCGGTGCGGCAATGGTTTTCAACTTACCAACTGCAAAATCCTGGTTTTAAGGAAGCGACAGATATCACAATTCCGACTGCGACAGATGATGTGCACACGCCGGATAAGGCACCCAAAATAACCATCTTAAGTCCTGTTGATCAGGCCGTGATCGATCCGCAGTTGCCGCTCTATATCAAACTGGCTGTTCAGAGCGTTTTTCCCATAAAGAAAACTGACATGTATATGAATGGTAAATTTGTCATGACGGCAACGGATGATCCGCTCAACTTCTCATTCGTCCCCGCGGACGTCGGGGGTTTGGGGAACAACAATACTCTCTCGGTTATCTCTTACGACTCTGCTTCTAACAAAGTCCAGGCGGTCATCAACTTTATGGTACAGAAATAGCATCATTTCTGGCACTGCAGGTAAGTGCGACAGCAACCGCATCATATTCATCGTCATGAGTTTTCTTGGCCGGAAGTTTAACCAATAGATTGACCATTTTTATGATTCTGGCTTTATCGCTGGTACCATCGCCTGTTACCGCCAT
>CAZKSQ010000007.1:0-20382 GCA_964555555.1 uncultured Candidatus Saccharibacteria bacterium
TTAATCATCGAAAATGTGATTCCGGAAGGCAGCAAAGAAATGTCATTTGAAGATTTTCAAAAAGGATACGGTACCATTGAATCATTCCGTTAGCACCTGCGTAAAGGAGGCGGTCGTAAGATTTGTTCCAACAATCTCTGCCTTCTTCGAAACATAGTAAAGCAAGAACCAAAAGCACCATACGCCCAAAAAAGCGATGCAGATCCATTGATTGACCGGCTGTTTCAGTTCTGACATGCTGAAGAATGAGGTTTTTTGCATAGCCTAAATTCTCTATTCCCTATTCTCTATTCTAGCCAAAAGGCCATAGTCCCTTTGCCATCGCTTTTACCCTGGCTCCGCTCCGCCTGATGAATGAGATGTTCTTGGCTTTCTTCGTCCTCAATTCCTGCAAGACTTCGTCGCGCACAGCGTCGATGGCGACATAAAGGTCTTCCTTTTGCGCGGTGGCATAGATATTCTTGCTGGCGCCGACGATGTGTATTTCCGCCTTGAAGATCTCGCCTTTATTGTGATGCTCGGAGATTTTTGCCAGTTCTATGTCGCAAATTATCGAAGAATCCTGATCGAGAAGCTTGGCCACCTTCTTCATGCGCTTGTCTGCATATTCAGATATCGCCGCTGTCAAAGTAATTCCGGTCGTTTTTATGTTTATATTCATTTTTTTCTATTCGTTTTATTGCTACAGGATAATTATAAGCGTTTGCGACAGGAATAGACAGCGCGCTAGCGTCATATTTTCCTGCCATACCTTCCGGTGAGCTGTGCCTCCTCCAATATGTGGCCCCTCACCGCCCTCAAAACATCGGACTTTTTCAATCCTTCCGGCAAAGACAGTATCTCATCGAGAGCATAAAGAGTGAAAACATATCTATGCACCCCGCCATGCGGACAAGGCCCCATATAAGTGAGATTGTCGCCGCTGCCTTTGCCATGCGTGCCAGTCGGCTCTTCGCCTTCGGCAACAGACTTTGTCTTGGCGCTGATGTCATATATGACCCAGTGGTCCCAAGTGCCAGCCGGCGCATCGGGATCTTCCATAATCAAGACCAGCGATCTGGCATCGAACGGTATGCCGATAATATCCAATGGCGGACTTATATTCTTGCCATCGCAAGTGTAAATAACTGGCATAGTGCCATTATTCGGAAACGCCGAGCTGGTGAGCGATAGTGGCATATTGAAATATACATGAATCACTACGACAAAAATGGCAAAAACGATGCAGAGACCAGCTATTCAATCCCCAATTGAAAATATTTTATGCGGGCTCTGGTGGCCGCTGACCAGCCGAACGGCATTTCCAGGATAGTTGGCCGTGATAAGCTCAATGACTCTTTTATTGGCACGATTGCCTTCGGCAGGTTCCTTGGTATGCACAATGATCAAATCATCACATTCTTTATTGAAACTTTCATCCCTTGATCCCGGAAAAACGTGGACTTTTATATACATAGGCTTTATGATACATTATTGAAATATTCCGGGATAGCTCAGCGGTAGAGCAATCGCCTGTTAAGCGATTGGTCGCTGGTTCGAATCCAGCTCCCGGAGCCCTAGTGACAAAACAGGCACAGAAAGCCTGTTTTGTTTTGTAAGCATTGGCTTTTTGCAGGTTCGAGCGCGCTCGATTTCCTCTCCAATACCTTCACGCGCTTTTATAAGGCTGAGGAAGTAAGAAGTGTACGTAATCTTGAGTATTTTGTCGGAAATGGTGAGGTTCGAGCCAAGGCAGGCCAAGATGGCTCTTTTGGTCTTTTCATCGCCATTCTCGTACCAAATGTGCCCATAGCAGGCAAAGTCAAAGGTCTGCTCGGACAATTCTGCCCACTGTTCAACCGCTTTATTCTTGACGTTGAGGTCGGTCTCAAGAATTCCTTTTCTCTTGAGTAATTCGGACTTCAGATTCTGGTATTCCTGATCAGTTATAAGCGTGCGGTCTTTGTTAGCTGGAGATGTAAAGTTCAAGGTCAACGACTGCAATTGCTGTGTCACTTCCTCACATTCTTTGTGCTTGGTCTTGATTGCGGCGGAATCGCTTTCAGCTTCATTCTTGCGGACATCGTGGACGTGTTTGATTGCCCAGTCCTTGTATTCTTCGGAAATCCTTATATCTTTCAGGATAGCTCCAATCTGAATATCAAGTAGCTTTACTTCGACGTGCTTTTCCGTGCAATGGGCATCATATCTCTTTTTCGTACAATTGTAATAAACATAGTGATGAACATTACCGTTCTTACAACGCTTTACCTTGGCTTGAGCGGTAATGCTACAGCCACACGTGGCGCATTTCATCATGCCAGTGAAAGCAAATAGTCGCTCTTCACGTGGACGTGGCTGACTCGCCCTGCCCATAATCTTTTGAATCTGATCGTATTCCTGTTTAGTTATCATTGGCTCATGATTGCCTTTCTGCCAATTACCGCTCTTGTATGGCCACTCAAACCAGCCGTAATAAAATGGGTTGCTTAAGATTGCATACACGGCTGATCGTGAGAGATGTTTACCGCCCATGTGCTTGCGTGGCACGGTTTTAAGATTCAACTGCTTGCGTGATATATCCCATATTTGAGCGATTGAATAATTGCCAGTAAGTGTGAGATCAAATAATCTTCGGACCAATGGAAAACGTTCAAGATCTTTTTCAAGTGTCTTATAACCCTTTTCTTTGTTTGGTGTGTTCAGGTATCCAATTGGCGACATACTTGGCATCCAGCCGTCACGGGCTTTCTTTGCAAGTCCTCGTTTTACGTTGACGGAAAGGTCACGGATATATTGGTTAGCCATGCCGAGTTCAACTTGCATCATAAGCACGTTGTCTGATGGATAATACGTCCTGCCGAAGGTCACTATTTGGGCTATGGCACTTTGCTGAAGCATCCAACTGATCTGACCACCATCTACAGGATTGCGTGCAAGTCGGTCCAGTTTCCAACACAAGATTCCGTTGGCATCGCCTTTATAGATTCTTTCTAGCATCTTGATAAAGACAGGCCTGCCAGGCTTTTTGGCTGATTGGGATTCCTCGAGGATTTCAATGATATGCAATCCTTGATCCTTGGCAATCTTCAAAAGCTCGTCTTTCTGGGCATCAATGGACGCCGCCTGACGGTCTTCAGCCTCGCTTGATTTACGAGCGTAGAGGAAGTATTTAATTGGTATTGTCTTTGGGTTCATGTGTTATTTGTTCTTCTGTGTGGGTCTCATTTGCTATCTCAACCGTTTTTTCACCGTTTTTATATGGTGTCTCCGTAGTATCTGATTGGATACTACCGACTTCCCGTAAATTTCCCGTTATTACGGGTAAATTATCTCTTTCTTCTGTGGGTCTCATTATCTCGCTTAATGGTACTTTTCCTTCATAGGCTGTCTCGACGACATCATGCCCAGAAGGCTCTTGAATAGCAACTTGTTCGGGTAACTGCCACTTCTGCATTCTTCCCCTTAAAACATCTCCTATGCTAGTTACAGAATTCGGAGATTTATTATTTTGGTTAGTTAGAGTATCTACGTTAATACTACGATTCTTACGCTTTCGGATACTACGGAGTGGAACATTTGGATACTGCGCAACTGAATCTTTAAGCTTCAACCGACGAGTAATATGGTCTATGCTTTTCCAATAATCTACTGACTTGAAGTAATACAAGTTCAATGTTTTGAAGCCTTTCTTCGTTTGGACCACACCAAGAATATCGCACTCAACAAGAAGCCGGACCGCGTTAGCTATATAATTTCTGTTCTTTTCTCCTGTTAGTTCCTGAATCTTTGTTAGACTCGGCCAAGCAACTTGAGTTTGTGTATTTCCATGCTTAAGGATTACACCATAAGCAAGCGTACAGAGTTTGGGGAGTTTTGCCATATATCCCTCACTTACAAATTCATTCTCTACAAAAAATCGAGTGGGCTTTCTTTTGCCACGAAGAACTGATCGATCAATTTGATTCTGAAGCTCGAGGATCTTTGCCTTGTGGTAGGCGTGGGCCAGTTCTACTTTCTTCTTCGGCTGGTCCAACCACTCCAGGAAATTGTTCTTGTTGTCGCTCATATTCTTTAAGCCACTCCTTCTTGATCGGCCTGTAGATATGATCAAAGACCGTCAACAATTTTGTTGCCTCTTCAACAAGGATTTCATCTGACGGGACCGTTCCGTGTTCCTTGTGATAGATTTCTCGATATTCATCTAATGCTTGTTTGCTTAACATGAAGGATATGTGTTGATTAATAATTTCGACCTAGATAGTCCACTAACAGAAAGAGCTGAGTCCCCATTGCAAGTTGACTCAGCTCTTTCCGTGCAATGGGATTTATTTATTTGTCCAAACTGTTTAAAGGACTACTATCCAAATCCTACCTGAACAAAATCGTGCATAAGTGTGTGCAATCATTTTCTTCAGTTGGATATCTATAATCCTAAAGCATTAAAAATGTGCGTAAGACCACGGATTCAATTTCACAAATTTGCCTCAGGACCAGACCATAATAGCGGTAATAAATGCGTGCAGGCGGGTGTGTACTCTTTCGCACGTTTGGTAGATTTGTCACACAACGCAAATAACCCCGACTAGGGGTTAGAAAAGCGTACACGAGGGCATTTAGGGGCTAATACTTGGCTAATTAAGGCCTCTTTTCATTAGTTCTATACCTTCGCTGGTCCTTTTCTGTTCATCTCTAATTCTTACATCAAGATACTCTTCGTATTCATTAATAAAGTCTGTTAACTTAATATCTTGTTTGAATTTCTGAATACCCATCTTTTTCTCCTGATAAGCTCTTACGAATCCATCCTCACCTGACACAACACCTGTTTGAGAGAGATAACCAAGCAAAGTATCTCTTATCTCTTTGTAAACACTTTTACCTTTATACTTATTTACCAAGGCTGATACTAAATTCCATAGAAAATCCTGGCCCTCATATTTACTTATTACTGAGAAAACAATCTCTCTGCTTTCCTGGTCTTCATTATCAATCAGTTTTATAAGTTCGCTTTCTAATATCTGATTAAACCCCGGGAATAGTTTTTCAAAAAGTTGGCCAGCTTCCCATTTGAAAAGCCATTGATGTTTTTTACCACCTTCCTTATACCAACCAAGGATGATTGGGATCAATAAAGTTTCCTGTTTTCTTAATGGTTCAGCTAATTGCGCAAGATCATAAGGTATTGCATCGTACCTATCATATGTATCTTTTTTTCTCTTAGTCTTCACTATGATTCGATCGTGAAGCAGAGATATGATTTTCACAGGATAGCGTTCTGCTATAGGTTTGAGCATTGTCTCAACTTGATAGTCTATGTTTTCAATATATAAAATTGAATTTAGAATTTCCTCAAAATCAATTTCATTAAAATTTGAAAATACCTCATCGACCTTAAACCATATTTGATTTGTCCACCAATAATTATTATGTAAAGATAATTCTTTTACTACATCTAACAAAATCGTCTTTAATTCATCTGGGTGCTTAGTATAGATTTGTACGATCGTTCTAATTATATTGTTTAATGCATTTATGTCTGTACGTTCCTTCGCCTTTTTATATATATCAGTAAACAGTTTAATATCAACATCTCCAACCAATTGAAAAGTAAAGGCACAAATAGATAACTTCTCACCTTTATCTATCCATCCTTCTATTATTTTTTTTGCGTTTTCTTTAGCATCACTCTTCCAAATACCTGACAATATACTCGCAATAAAAGGTGTTAGTTCTTTTTCATTTTCACTAATTAACCTCAATGCTAGGTGTGGTTTCTTTTCTCCTAAACCCTGTAAGAAAATATGGAAATAATTATATCCTCCAGGATCTGTGTCAGAATAGTTTTGCACGACTGACAGAATCTTTTTTCTCCAATCTTCAAAATTATTGTCGTTTATATCTGTCAAAAACTCTTGAACCTTATTCGTTCTGTATTCTTTTTCCTTGTTGTAATCAAATTCGGGATCTAGTCGTCCCTCATATCCAACGAAAACTTTAAATAAATTGTAATTAGCATTTGAATGTAGGGCTTCTTCTAGTTTGGTTATCTTATCAGACAATGAAGTCTTGTATCTTCTAAAGAACCATACCCTTTGTTCATCTATATCCTGAATAATCTCATTATCCGCATTCGGTAAAATTTTTAGATAAAAATCGATAATCTTATCTACACTCTCAACAACCATATTTTCCATATCTTGCCCATACAGATGACTGTGGGGAGTATGTGTAGCATGATTTAAGACCTGAATTATCTTTACTTTTCTATCAAGCTCTTTCGTTGAGTTATAAATATTTTCTAGTAGTAAGATTACGTCATTCCGCATACTTTTAAGTTCGTCAGATACATTTAGTGGACCTGAATGAAAAGTAAAAGTTCTGTAATCGGACATCGAGTGACCCTCAAAAGTTGGTGAAAGAATTTCCCTTAAAGCAGTTTGTAATATATCAAAATACTGATTTATTTTGTGAGCATTCCATTTTTTAATATCAGTAATTAGAATCTTTTGAGTTTTGTATCCGATCTGTTGCAGTACAAATAAGTTATACCTAGCAATTTTTTCAACGAGTTTTACTACTTCTTTCTTTAGTGATTCGTCACCTGTTTTATATAAATATTGTAAGAGCTTCCATAAATCGATAGTTTTCAAATATTTGATTCTATCCATAATCTCTAAACACACCTTAATCAAATCAGAATGATTTTTTCCGTTAAATTTACCATAGCCTTTAATTTTATATACCTTAGTTTTATTTGGCTTTTTATTCTTTGCAATAGTAGAAACGATCTCATAGGCATCATTCGGGGTGATGTGAGCATGCTCTAGTAAAAGCTCAAGGTTATTAAAAATTTCGTCGTTATTTTTTAACATGTTTTAGAAATTTAGCTGATTCACCTTTGAAGAAATCAGAGACTACAGGGTGTCGAATTTTCGATAAATTCTTGTATATCTGTTGTTTTTGTTTTTGCTCATTAAACAAACTCATCATTTGCTGTAAATCGACCTTACTTATTACTTCATAAACAAGAGATAGCCCAATTTCTTGTTTAACCTCATCAGTAGCTTGTTTAAAAATATAAACGTCTTTAGATTTATGTACTAAACCTTGTTTACGAAGACTGATAAGAATATCTTCCATTTGCCTGTTAGTGACAGTAATCATCTTAGCAATTTTCTTTTGTTCAACTTTTGTAACTCTGCCCACTAAATAAACAATACTTCCAACCATTAGGATTTTATCTTTTAAATCAACTGTAATATCTAATATTTCTTTTGGCAGATCTAGGAACTGATTTTTCTTGGCCAAGTTTTTAATATGTATATAAAATTGGTCAACAAAATCACTTTTATTTACCCTCAGAGGAGATAAATTTGGTATGATAACATCTCCTGTGCTCTTATTTGCTTTATTTAAAATCTCAATATTTATATTACTGAAGTGATACCAATGTATATGAGCATTACTTTGACCATCAGAGGTCTCCTTAATATCAGAGACGACAAATAGGATAGTGGGTAAATTAATATCTTTACAAAAATCGATCAGTTTTCTCGAACATCTATAAGTCCCATCCTTCACAGGTTTGCCTGTTCCTTTTAGTTGGAAAAATACAACGTTGTTTAGATAGTCTCCATCTGTATTTTTTTCGTTACTAGGCTGACGTAATCTTAAAAAACCGTCAGTATCTGGAGTATTATCTTTTATTCCATGAAATTGGAGATCAAACTTACCACCATGTTTATTCATGAAATAGTCACTGAGTATAGAGATTGCCTTTTCATCTAATCTATTTTGTATATTAAACTTACTCATAATTATTTAATCAGATCCCACTTATTCATAAAATAACTCATATCATGACCACCGCCAAGATTGATTTTATTATCACGGATCTTGATTGAAAGAGCGTAGCCGGTTTTGTTATTTACTTCATAGATGGCACGTTCTTTTATCTTTCTCTCGATCTCACTTGAAGGTAAGATCAGGAACTTTGTACTCTGAGCACCTCTCAATACAAACACATAGAATGTATTTCCCTGATTATGTCTGTCGAAAGACACTCGACGAATGTGAAAGTTATATACATCAAAATTATTCAAGTTGGATGTCTTAACCTGAATACCAAAAAATTTATTATCTTTAATGGCTGAGATGTCGATACCTGTATCAACACTCATGATACTGGCGTTGTATCCACGAAAAAGAAGCTCACTGGTTACTAGGTGTTCACCACCTTTACCTGTGTAGCCGCCCTCGACAACAATCTTTTCATCCTCAGCTTTTTCTTTCTCGATAATCCTAGGGATTTGTTTTTCTTCCTTATCTGGATTGAGAGCAAAAGTGCTTGGACCGGTCTTAATAAATTCAGAGGCTTTCCCTTTATTCTTTACGTCCATAATGAGCTGGGCACACATTGTAGCTTCAGGAGTTGCACCTTCGGTTACAAGAATACCGGCCTCTAGTGCCATCTTAGTGATATCAGAATAGTGTAGAGGTTTACCTGCTTTCTTGAGTACTTGTATTGCTGATGATTTGAAAGTGTTCATATATCTTTTAAATATGATCTTGTTTACTTATTACAGTATCGTAAAGACCAATATCTTCACCTTCATGCTTATCGATACCCGTATACTGCAAACTAGCATCTTCATATCTTTTGAATTTATACACAGCATCATTCATAAGAGCGCTGTTGAAAACGCCAAGGCTTACAAGTAGCTCAAAATCTTTAACTGTTAAGTTTGTAACCTTTTTAAATAACCCCGGCTCAAGTTGAGTAATAACATCTTTAAGACTTCTTTCTCTGTAATCCGTGAGATACATAAACACAGGTACTCGTGTTGCAAATTTAATAAGCTTTTCCTGAATTTGTTTTCGAACACTTTTATACTCCTTTTCTTCCTCTGTTAATTGCTGCTTTTCTTTATTTGTTAATTCTCGATCATTCGCTTCCTTCTTCGTCTTTTCAACAGATTCTGATTTATTGATGATTGTTTCAATATCAGTGTTTAAACTGCGAAACCCTTCAATACTCATAAGCGCATCCATTGCATCTTTATTTTTCATCAAACGCTGCAAAGTATTATTATCAACATTTACAAGTAATGCACTTTCCCAGCGTCGAGCAAGTAAAGTTGCTGTTGTGCCACTCATTGCCATATCAAGCACACCTGCCGCATCGATTTGCTTCATTGAACTACCATCGTACGCAAGGACCGGAAGAAAACGAATAAAATCTTCTACTTTCTTTTCTGGATTCGATTCATTCATATTCAAACGGCAACTGTAATCTGCAATTTGTCGCAAAGCTCTATCTGGTGCAAAATCAAAAACGTAGCATTCTTGTTTTATAATCTCTTCTCTATTCGGTGAAGTGCTGTCCGGATTCTTTATAGTCCATGGTGTTTGTACACGGAAAATTGCTTGAAAATACGTTTCTGGACTTGAAGAATTTCGTAACATAAAAATACCTGTCCACGGCTTAACAGAAACTCCTGTCGTCAATTTACCACAAGACAAAGTAATACTTTTTGAGTGTAGTGGATCATCCATTACTTTTTGTACAGGAGGCAATGCGTGTACACCGATACCAGCCTCTGTTCCTGCTGCTACGACTACCGCATAATCATGATAGAAGGTATTCTGCTTCTGCCCCAATAAATTTTTCATTGCATGACACGATGCAACTGTCGGTAAAAACCAAAAAGTATGAGATAACACATTGAGTAGTCTTGTATCAGAAAAAGGCAGGGCTGGTTTTTTAGCTCCAAGTTTTAGGTTATCAATTGTTGTTTCTGCAAATGATCCACGAATTAGATCAAGCCATTTTTGTACTTCATCTTCATACTTAAATTTTGCTTTTTTGCCTTCACGGTCAGCAGAGAAGAAAATGTTTAAATCAAATTCATTAAATTCTCCCTTCATTGCAATCTCTCTGATTGAATCAGGAAGTTGATAAGTCAGCATTACCATTCTAGGTAATGCGGCATAAGGATTATTTGTACCTTTCCAAGCGTTCTTAGCTCTTTGCTCATCAGAGTATGTCCAGTTATAGATCTGTTCTTCAATAAATTCACCTGATGCCATTGCTCTAAATGGTGTACCAGATAGATACAGATATGCATTTGTTGTAATAGGCATCGCATTCTCATCAAAATATTCGATACCTTCACCCTCGCCGAACTCAAACTCTTCTTTGCTTTCTGCCTCAAACAAATCCTTTGCATTTTCTCTCCATGCACCGTAGTGATACTCATCAAAAACAACACAATCCCATTGTGTGCTATGGACCCATTCGTTTTTTGCTTTTATTCCACCAGCTTTATTTTTTCCTAGATAGTCTTGAAATGAACCAAAACACACAAAAGGTTTTTTAGTATCAATATCCTCATAATTCAAAGTATCTTCGTGTTTGGAAACAAACTGCCATCCCTTAAAATCAACATGACTTTCAAGATCTTCCTTCCATGCACCATGCACAGCCGGCTTGAAAGTTAACACCAATATCTTTTTCCAGCCTTTCTTCTTGGCAAGTTGATATGTAGCAAAGGTTTTACCAAAACGCATTTTGGCATTCCACAAAAAGTGTGGGGTCTTATTCTTATTTTCTTTTTTAAAACTATCAAAATATTGAGATGTCTTTACGACAGCTTCCTCTTGTTCTGGGCGCATAGCAAAATCAAGCGTACGATTGTCTTCGTTTTTGATTCCATTCTTTATGGCGACCATTGCAGCTTTAACTTCGCTGACAGTACACTTAAACCATTCTCCCTCCGGATTATTAATCCCTTTTTTGCGCAAATATCTATGTACTTCATGATCATCAAAACTACCACCATCATTCCGCATTGCAGATTCTTCAAAGACTATCTTATATGGCAATGTTCCTGGACGGAGTGTCGGGTATTGCTGAGCTACGCGCTTTTGAGCGTCAGTTACTGTGAAGCCAACCTTAAGAAGCCCCTCGTATTGAGGGTTTGTATCTTCGTAAGCGTATATGGTTGGATTTGCATCCGGACGTTGTGGAAAGAATTCTTTATTCATAATTATGATTTCATAGGCTTAATCATTGATTCAATGAATTCGATTTCTTCTTTTGTGAGCTTGTATTTCTTATATAGTTTTTCATCTGTCCATGATTCAGAAAAGTCCTGCATAGGGACGAATTTATAAACCTTACTCGTAGCGTGTTGAGTTGGTTTGTTTAGCAATACGAGCAATCTAAAAAACTTGGTCTGTATGTACGAAATAATATTTTCAGCATTTTTTTTATTTTTCACCGGACCAATTAAGAGATAGGTCTCTGTACAACAAGTATTTGGACTAGCAACAAAAGGCTTGTTCAATATTTGATGAGGGAATTCTTCTCCAGCACCATATGCCATGGAAATTAAGACTTTGTACTCATCTATCCAATCAAGATTTTGGTTTATCAACTTCTTAGCAACGTATCCTATTTCTTTATTTGCATAAATTAATATTGAATCCTTAAATTCCTTATGCTTATATTCTGAAAAATCGGTACTGAATCCAAAAGGTTTTCTTGGACTTACAATTTTACTAAAGCTCTCCTCTTTGTTCTTAAAAATTTTATTAACAATTGAAACAGCCTCGTTATATCTTATGAGTGTTTCAAAACCATCCTCCAATAGTGGTCTGACCATGGATGAAACTTTTTGACCTTGTATCGTCTTAATTTCACATAATCCTTTATTGTCTCTATCCCATAAAAAGTAACAAACACCACCTTTAATTGGAACACCCGGAAAACAATCAAAAGGATTTGGGAAATCGACAAGGGTTCTAATGCTTTTATCATTGAGAATATCATCTCTAAAATCGTCTAATCCCTTACCCCCAGAAAACCATCTCGAAGGAATAATCATTGTCAAAAAACGAGGATTTAATTTTTTAGCCTGTTGAACAAATTTATGATAAAGAGGAGTAGCACTTGCCTGAGCGCCCCCATCGCTCAATTGATATGGTGGATTTCCAATAATTACATCGAATTTCATATTTTTAAATATTGTATTAACATCTTGGTGAATAAATTGATATGCATGCGACTCTAGCATATCGTTTCTGTCATACTCAGATTGACTAGCGCTACATTCTGTACACTTTCCGTTTTGCCATGTATGCTCAACTCGCTCATAGCGGATGTTGCCCTGCTCGTCTTTGAAAGTATTACAAACTGAATATTTTCCATTTGCTTTCTTCGAACAATAAACGCTACGTCTAGACAAAAGAGAGGTAAGCTCAGTAATAGCAATGCCATAAATTTGATTCTGGCAGATATGATTAATTCTTTTTTGCTGATCAGGTATTTCTTTTGCAAGACCTTCCAGAAGGCGTCTAGATATTTCTCTTAAAAATACTCCCGACTTACATACAGGATCCAAAAACTTTGCATCTTTATTACTCCAAAGATCTTTTGGGAGTAGGTCTAGTATTTGATTAGCCAAAGCAGGTGAAGTAAAAACTTCATCGTTACTTAGATTGGCCAAGCAAGACAACACATCTGGATTGTAATTAGTTTGTATTTTCATATGATAATTCTAGAAAGTTAATTAAGGGATATTCTTTGACGGATCTAGGAGAAAAGATCATCTCCCCAGAGGTTGACTCTTCTGCGATATCAAAAAGTCCAGGAGTATTTTGATTAAATTGAGCAAGCTCTGCAAATAAGAAGTCTCTTCTTTTAATTTGGCTCCCACGAGCAAAGGACCATTCGGAGAAGACGATAGGTATTTTGTCAGCATCAACCGTTCTAAGAGATAATGCATCACCCCATAAAATATTCCTGTCTAAAATAAAGTGCACACTTTTTCGACATTCTTCCTTACATTTATTTTTATATAAAGACTCATACATATCATTAAAAATACCATATAGCCTATCTTTACATGCCTCAACATTATCCTTGAGAATATCAACGCCATAAATACTAGATATTGCTGTAGTAGCAAAACGTTCGAATTCTAACTGACTTTTTGCGTACTTACTCTTAACAATTTTTAATTTACGTCTTAAAATCTCAGACAAAAAATTACCATCGCCACAAGCAGGCTCAAGAAAACGAGAATCGATACGTTCAGTTTCTTGCTTAACCAAATCAAGCATCGCATTAACTTCTCGCTCGGAAGTAAAAACTTCGCCGTGATCTGCGACTCTTTTTTTTGATTTTATTATATTGTTACTTGCAACGGGTTTCATATAATTATTTTTTGATTTCCTCGTAACCATCTTTCTTGCCGATCACTCTCACATAGTCCTCGCATCCGTCAACCTCAATAGCCCCACATTTGCATGGCATCATTTTCTTGTGAGTATTCCAATAGATCTCATCACCGCATTTCTTGCACTTTATGTAGGTTTCTATTTTGTTTTGGTTTGCAACGGGATTCATATAATTAAAATTCAATAGAATTAATATACTCCCTGAACATTTTCACCTTCTTGCTATCTTCAGAGTTGATAAGGAATGGTTCGATATCTTGAGCAAGTTCGTTGAAATCCATGTCAGCTGTCTGTTCGAGTAGAATCTTCTTTAATTCATCAGCATTCTTAACACCAAGCTTTGCCTCAAGGTATGCGTAATTTGGCTTGGTTTGTGGAATAAGGAAGACGATGTCAAAGAAATCACGACCCTTTGCTCGCTTGCGATTGAGTGCCGCATAAATCTTTTGTGAAAGGAGTATGTCGATAGGAGTAGTAAATATCTGAGTAAAGACATCAAACTTGTTGAGAATTTTCGTATCCTTCTTGTAGTCAAAAGCATGAGGGACCGTATCGATCTGTATCAATATCTTTTCCTCTTGCATATCTGACATATCGTTATCGAACAACACCTTTGGCATTCTGATGTAGGAACGATATGCACCCTTGAATACGTTCTTTATCTCTACTTCGTAGCCTTGAAGTTCCAAACCCTTCTTTACTTCATTAGCAAGATCGGCAAATTGTTCTTCGGTAAGCTTGAAATTATCAAAATCTAGGTCCTCGGAGAATCTGCCGTTGTTATAAACGATTCGAAGCGTAGTACCACCAAGGAATATAAGGTCCTGCGCATACTTTGAGTTAAAAATGATTTCAAGAATCTTGTACTGCAAATATTCACGAAGAATATTCCTCTTGAAGGGCTTTTGATTATCCGGATAGTATTGTTCTATGTTCTTGAGACTAAGCATGGTTATTTATATAGATTAAAAACTTCTTCGCTCGACGAGCCAAAGACTTGTTATGGAAAGCTTCCAAATACTTGTTAAACTTTTCGATATTTAACTTTTCCTTTAATTCAGAAGTATTGAACCTCATCCCTTCAAAAGATTCATTGTCGCTAACCTTTGAATTGAAATACAAATAGTCGAGGACCGCCTTTTCTATCTCTGCAATCTGATAGTGATGACCTTCATGCTCTCGAAGTTCATATCCAAACATAAAATCAGGCTGTATGTGTCTGTAAATAAATTCTCCGACTGGACTCTTAAGGTTCTTTGTCTTTTGTGATGTCACAGAAGTAATACCGTAGACAGCTTCAGGAATAATTCCATAAATAGAAAGTGCCATCTCAAGAGAAATGTAAGATGGTTCGTATACTCGATTGGCGATAGTGAATAGTGTAGGCTCGTTGATTTGCAGATCAGAAAAGATATAGAAACCCTTGCAGATCTTCTTTACATAATCCTTCTTTTGCCATTCACTTAATCTTTGCTTATGGAACGACAAATCCATCTTCTCGATATCCTTTATTGAGAAGACTGGAAAATCCTTTAGTTGTGTCTTTAGGTCTAAATATTGCATTTTATTCAAGATTGTTCCGCTTTTTAGGAACAATCAGGAATATTATAGCATATATTCACAATAAACAACATATCTGTAGATACGTAAAATAGGGGGTTAGTTTGAGTAATTAATACATGCTTTATAATATTATAAAGCATAGCTAATATGGTTAAAGATAAGCGAATGTTATAATATTATAACATTCACCACACTATGACGAATCCACTAAGCAAAATAAGGAAAAAACTAGATAAATATCCAATATCTTCGCTCACTGCAGAAGAATTGCGTATTTATTTTACCCACAGAGTTGAGAAGGCTGCGGAGAATAAAAAGGTTATCACTATTAATGAGCTCAACTACCAACTATCCGAGACCGGTCCAGGAGATCGTCGCTTTGATCCTAGATTCATACCTTTTCTCACACAAGAGAAGTTTTTCACCTCTTCCCTCTACAAAAAGGTAGGTCTCTTTGAGGACCTGCTTGAAAAGAAACAAAAAGTCGATGCTTATGTTAATGAGAACAGAGAATCTGAGACGACTAAAAAGCTACTTATAAAAACCCTTGGCAATTACTTGAATGATATCAAAGTTGTATCAGATGAGCCTTTTGTGATCGATGCGATTTTTAATAACGTTCCTATTTCCTGCATTATAAAAAATGGAGGATGGATTCTCCCGAATGATGAGTTATTTACTTTCCTAGAAACCACTCAGGATAGAAGGAGGTTCCCTGTGGTAATAGCAAAAAAGATATCAGGAATACTGTTTCCCTTATTTAAAGGTATCTCGATACTAGGCTTAAACCTCTATAAAACATATCTACCCGAGCAAGCTAGAAGCTTGGTTGGTGATGCAACTTTTAAAATAGAGAAACCTCTCACGAGCTTAGAATACAGTGATCAACTACAATTCCTCGATAATGAATATACCAGTGAGATACGGGAAGAACATTGGAACGGAGATGCGATCCATAATTTCTTTGAAAACGTATTGCCAAAGAATATTGATACTTATTACAATAATTTTCTAAATACAAAGATAAAGATTGGTAGTGACTTCATTGCTACAGCATCTCAATTTAAAAAGAACAAAGGAACGAGGGGTCTAATTAATTCATACCAGACACAAGAGAATCTCTTGAATTCACTAAAAAATAGCAAAAACCAGTGAATGGGACCCTATTTTAACCCTCTATTCACTAGTTTTTGATCGTATTAAAGTTTGGACCCTTAACTTTTAATATCTAGCTTCCAAATTAAAAGTTACATACCCGTCCAGTCTTTTCCGCATTCTGCACAACGATTATTGCCAGTATGTTCAAAATCATCTATGAATTTGTTTGGCTGGTACATTTGTTCAATCTCATTCCAGAAAAACTCATCGTCAATCAGTGTTTCCACTAATTTACGCTCACAGCCACAAAATTGGCAGGCGTGTTTTGGAAATGTTTTTACTATTTCACTCATACCATGATCGTTGATCAGAAATTAACCGGAGTCAATACTGATCGAACAAGCTTAGCTTTCTTTTCACTGAGAAATTCTCCTAGGCGATACTCGGCACCCTTAAGACCAACATGCCAAAGTGTTACCGATCGAGTTGGTTGTACTTCCTTGTAATCATAAATCGTGATTACTGCTCGGCGTCTACGAGCTGTTGTCTTGAATGCCCATTCGGTACGGACCTTCCAATCCATCGATTGCCATTTGTCCTCTTTGGTGCGGTCATTCGGTCGGCCGAAACACTTCACAAGGTCATCGTATGATCCTTGAATGTAGCCCACAAAGCTTGAGCCGATTATGTCTTTTGGACTTGCTTTTATAAACTGATTTTTCATGCACACACGAACATACCGGAAGGTTTTGAGGAAGTCTAGAGGGGACCTTTACTTTTTAATGCTTCAGTAATAATGTTCCTGGTATGAATCAATTATTCATTACAGTCATTGGTGGTCTTATAGTCGCGGCAATAGCGTCTTGGTTTGGTTTTGGTGGATCAACCAAGGTAACTATTCACGGCGGTCACAGGGTTAAAAAGACTGGTAAATGGATAATAATCATCTCCGTAGTAATGATTCTTGGTGGACTAGCATGGGCAGGGAGCGGTTCATCTGCCAAGGGCGGTCTTGATTTTAATAATACTAAGACGCTCTACGGACTGACTCTTGCTGGATACGGATTGATTTTCTTTTTTGTAGGTAAGGTAGTAGCTTGGTTCCAACGATAAAATATATGCAACTCACCGACAAAAATATTGAGGATTTCCGAGAGCTTTATAGAGAGCATTTCAATAAGGAGATTTCTCGCCAAGAAGCTCTTGAAAAAGGTATCAAACTCCTAACCTTGATGAAGGCTGTTTATAAGCCAATGACTCAAGAAGAATACGACACCATTCAGAAGCATATGAAAGATACAACGCCAGCGTTGATAAAAAGAATGTTAGAGCATGAGCCTAAGATATTTTCGGGACCAGAGTTACCTAATAATACCTAAACTTTAGCCAATTGTTCACTCGTCGGCCGGGTAAGTTCGTAGAGGCCATCCTTCAAATTCGGGATATAATGGTAGTTACTTGTGGTCCTAAAGTAGGTAGTGATTTCGTCAACAGTTCGGAGCCCAGTTAAGCAACATTGCACTTTCTGGCAAAGTGTGGTAAAAGTATGCCAGAGGATATGCTATGAATAAAACCCGCGTAAGACCGGCTAAACAAAAGGCTGGAACATCGGCGCACACGCCCCTGAAAGGTCCCTTGCCTCCAGAGAACTTCATTGAGATTGTCAACAGATGCAAAACAAGGAAAGAATGGGGGTTCTGCAAACACTGCAGGATCAAGGTACGCATAATTGAAATCGATGGGCATGACGTATCGGGGTTCCTCGATTTGACGATCGTAAACTCTATCAAGCTTGAAGGCCATGTGCCTTTCAACATCAACCGCATCCGATCAGTGGAGTTCATAAATTCTTCGTCGATCGCGCCATGCGCAATCTCAAAAAATAAATGACACCTGCAAAGGCTTCATCGCAAACCGCCGGACGTTCGCAATCTGGCGGTTTTTTGCACACGATCTAAATAAGCCGCCGAACAAAGAAAAATAAGCCATAAGCGTATATAATATTGCCATGAGGCGGCTTTTCCGATTTATCTTCCAATTGTTTCTTGTACTGCTATGCTCGGCTTTGGCCATGATAGCCATTTTCCGCCATTACAACTACCCCATTCCTAGCAGTGTCCATGAATTGGTGCGAACATTCTGGCCACCGGCGCCTTGCACCGAGCCGATCACGTATTCTTTGGGGACTATTGACCGACGATTTAACATCGATAGCACGGACCTATTGAATGACATAGCAAAGGCAAATGCCGTTTGGGGCAATGCCATAGGCAGAAAGCTTTTTGAATATTCCGCGACCGCGCCGGATATGCTCATAAATCTGGTCTATGACTATCGCCAACAAGCCACTTCGCAGCTCGGCAAGATCGGAGTCGTGATCCAGAACGACCGCGCCGGCTATGATGCGCTCAAAGCAAAATATGAATCATTGCAGTCTACATACACAGCGCAAAAGGCGAATGTGGAAGCTGCCATCATTCGCTACAACGCCGATAAAAAGAGCTATGAGGATGCTGTAGCTTATTGGAACAGCCAAGGTGGCGCTCCGCACGAGCAGTATGTAGAGCTTCAAAGTCAGTTGGCGGCCTTGAATGCGGAAGCGGCAAACTTGAATAACGCCCAAGCTGGCATGAATAACGCCGCCGACACCATCAACCAGATCGTGCCGATACTGAACGATATGGCCCATAACTTGAATATAGACATAACCAGTTACAACACCGTCGGCTCCTCCACAGGCAATGAATTCAGCGAAGCGGAGTATATAGAAGACCAGACCGGCCGCCACATAGACGTTTACCAGTTCAGCAGCCAAAACGAGCTGATACGCGTCTTGGAGCACGAATTCGGCCATGCACTGGGCTTGAGCCATGTTAATGATCCAAGCGCCATCATGTACAAGCTGAACCAAAGCAAGAATTTTAATCTAGCACCCGAAGATATTGCCGAATTGAATAAAGTTTGTAACATTAAATAGCGCATTGTATCTCTGGTATCGTTAAACTATAATATCGATAACATGAAATTACTTGTCATCGAAGACGATTTGGATGTGGCGAATATGGTTAAGTCAGGCCTCCAATCGGATTGCCACATCGTCGAGGTAGCAAACGACGGCGCCGAGGGCTCATTCTTGGCTAGAAGCTATGAATATGATGCGATCATCCTAGATTATTCCCTGCCAAAAAAGGATGGGCTTGCTGTCTGCACTGAAATCCGAAAAAATGGCCGATCGACCCCGATCATATTCTTATCCGTCACAGACGACGTACCTATAAAGATCGCCGCTTTCAATTCTGGAGCGGACGACTACATGACAAAGCCATTTTCTATGGACGAATTGAGGGCGCGAATAAAAGCGATCAGCAAACGGCCAGCCAAATTCAAAAATAGCATGTTGACGGTTTCTGACTTGGTCATGAATATCGATACGCAGACTGTGTGCCGCAGCAATGAGCTGATCAGATTCACTAGAAAAGAATTGGGATTGCTGGAATATTTTATGAGAAATGCCGGTGTCATATTATCACGAGCCACTATCATGGAACATGTCTGGAGCGTAGAAAGTGACCCATTTTCCAACACTGTAGAAGTGCATGTCCGCAACCTGCGAAAGAAGCTCAATAGCGGAAACCGGCCAGATTTGATAGCCAACATAACAGGCAGAGGCTATATCATAGATTCGCCGGAGAACTTAAAGAAGATGCTTGTGGCTTAAAAGCGCGATTGTTTCGATTCTTTATCATTTCTTTATTATTTTTTTATCACTTATTTATCAGAAATTTATCACTTTTTTATCAAAAATTCATAACTTCTTTATCGCGGCCTGATAGGATTGAATGACTATGTTGTCGACATAGCATTTATCAGAAGTATCGGTGAACAATATGGTGCGCATATCCTCAAAATTCGCGGACAGTTCCAAGTCCGAGAACTCCTATGAGCCCTTTGTGCCATGGAGCAGCTAACATGGAAATGCCCTTTCTAAAAAATTCTGGCAGATTTTTTGAAAGCGCATGCAGGGCCGCGCGGGTCCTTTTCTACCGCGCGGCTCGATCGTTATTTGTGAGGCTTATAGAACCAAAATCAGAGCAAGAAGACGAAAGGAGGCGAGAGTATTTGCTGAACATAATCTTGACGATATCGATAGGATTTCTATTCATCCTCTTGTTGATCATAGTGATCGATTGGATCAGAATCCCAGCGAACTATGGCGGAGTCCATCCTTTGGTATTTGCCATAATAACCTTATTCTGCTGTTCCCTCTTTGTGCTATCGAAAAAAGGCCACTTTGACGCAGCGTCCTTCGCATTGGTCGCATTTTTCCTATTAGGTGCCATCTATTCTGGATGGGCATTCGGCGAAAGCCTGCCGGCAACTCTGCTTACCAATGCGTTGGTGATCGTTACTGCCGCGATTTTGCTAGGCTCGCGCCTCGGCATAATGACGACTGCCCTGGTAGTATCGCTAATGTTCGCATTGGGCATGCACGAACAG
>CAZKSQ010000008.1:0-15044 GCA_964555555.1 uncultured Candidatus Saccharibacteria bacterium
GGCTGCGGAATTGCCGGCCTCAAAGACTATTATTGCCGAGGGCTTTGTAACAGGTGAAGGCGGGATCAAGATGTCCAAGTCGCTCGGAAATACCGTTGATCCGTTCGAAATAGTCAATGAATATGGAACTGACGCACTTCGCTACTTCGTTGCCCGGGAGCTAAGCCCTTTTGAGGATAGCCCGTTTTCGGCGGTCCAATTCAAGGATGCGTATAATGCCCATCTGGCAAACGGCTTGGGCAATCTGGTATCAAGAGTGATGAAAATGGCGCAGGAAAATTTGGACGGGCCAGTCGATTGCAAGCGGAAGCCTAGCGATTGGTACGAGGAAGCGGTCGAGGCTTATGATCTGAAGAAGCTCTGCGACCATATCTGGGGCCAGGTCCAGGAAGCCGATCAGCTCATCCAAAAAGAGCAGCCATTCAAGCTGGTGAAGACTGATGCAAAAAAGGCGCAAGAGTTGATCGCTGACCTAGTCAAAAGGATAGCAAACATCGCTTTTGCCTTGAGGGCTGTTTTGCCAGAATCTTCCGCCAAGATAGAGCAATGTGTTGCGGATAATAAGATGCCAATTACTCCTTTGTTCGTCAGAAAATAATGATGGCCAAGGAAGTAAAATATATAGACATTCACTGTCATCCCAATTTTCCGGAATATGATGCTGACCGCGAAGAAACTATTAAACGCGCAAATGATGCTGGCGTCGGAATGATTTGCGTTGGTACTGGCTTGGAAACATCCAAGTCGGCAGTTGAATTGGCGAAGCATCACGAAAATATGTGGGCTACTGCCGGTATTCATCCTACAGAATCAGTAGGCGACATCAATTCCACAGTGCTTGATCTTGAGAACTCGGCCATGAGTGATAGGGTTGTTGCTATCGGCGAATGTGGTCTGGATTATTTCCACGCACAACCTGATGGCGCTGACAAACAAAGGGAATTATTCATTCAGCAAATACTTCTGGCAAATAAACTGAATAAGCCCCTGATGCTCCATATCAGGAATGGCAAGAATGGTTCCAACGCCTATCAGGAAACGGTAGGCATATTGAAAGAATATGCCAAAGTTAGGGCAAACTTTCACTTCTTTGCCGGTTCAGTGAATGATTTGAAAGATATTCTAGATATAAATTGCACGGTTTCTTTTACGGGTGTCATCACATTTACTCACGATTACGATGAATTGGTCAGATATGCGCCGCTCGATAGGGTAATGTCCGAGACAGACAGTCCTTTCGTGGCGCCTGTGCCATTCCGGGGAAAGAGAAATGAGCCGGCTAATGTTACAGAAGTAGTAAAGGCTATTGCTAGGATTCGGGGCAAAGAGGTTGAAACAATCTCCGAAAACGTATTAAATACAGCTATAAATTTCTTTGAATTGTAAACTTTATCAAAACTTTATTATTTTTTTATCACTTTTTTATCAAAAATTCATAACTTCTTTATCGCACCCTGATAGAATAGGAAGTGCCTCACTATTGCAACGGCACGCATTTTCGTGGTAGGGTAGTCTCATTACAAGTTAATCGCGGTCAGTTCCTGATTTTGCGCTATAGCGCGATGAAGGATCTCCGGTAACATTTCTGGAGCCACTGGCCGCAAATACATGGAAGAAACTACAAAAAAGGACGGTATGCCCGTCTACGAGATCAGTTATTTGGTGTCGCCTTCTATTCCAGAAGAAAAGCTGGAAGGGGAGGTGGTTGCACTGAACAAGTTTTTGAAGGAATCCGGCGCGGAAGTCATAGCGGAAGAAGCTCCACATATGGAGAATCTTGCCTATACTATGCGCAAAAAGACTGTCTCTGGTGCTTACGAAAAGTGCGATGAAGCGTATTTTGGCTGGGTCAAATTTGCTATTGCTCCCGATAAGGTTGATCCTTTGAAGAAGCAGTTCGAAAAGCAGGCTTCGATCCTACGCGTTCTCTTGGTTACTACAGTGCGCGAGAACACCTATCTAGGCAAACACGCTTCTGACGTCGCTGCTTCGTTCTCTGCCAAGACAGAAACCGGCGATTTGAAGCCGCACGTGAAAGCAGTCGAAAAAGCAGAGGCTCTGCCAGTGACTCCTCTTACCAAGGAAGAAATGGACAAAAGTATCGATGCAATGGTCAATGAGGCGATATAATATTCGTTAATTTAACAAAATTATGTATCTAAACAAAGCATTTATCATTGGCAACTTGACGAGGGATCCGGAGCTCAAGGCACTGCCTTCAGGCAGTAAGGTTTGCAATATAGGCATTGCCAGCAATCGCTTCTACAAAGATAAGGATGGCAACAAGCAAGAAGTAACCGAATATCACAGTATCGTCGCTTTTTCCAAGCTGGGAGAGCTTGCTGGCCAATATCTAAAAAAAGGACAGACTATTTTGGTGGAGGGCAGGATTCAAAATAGGTCTTGGGATGGCGCTGATGGACAAAAGCGATACAAGACGGAGATTATCGCTGAAAATATCCAGTTTGGCGCAAAAGTAGCGGGTAGCACGTCTCAGCCCGGCTCGCCTTCATCAGCAAGTAGCGGAAAGGCTGAGGAAGATGCTTCGGCTTCAGGAACTCCGCAAGCTTCCGATCCTGGCGAAAAGATAGATTATCCGCAAGAAACTATCAATCCCGACGACATACCGTTTTAACAGATCGCAATATTGAATAATAAAAACATGAAAAAGAAATGTTACTTCAGCCAGCATAATATCAAGTATATAGACTACAAGGATACAGAAATCCTCAAGAAATTTCTGAATCCCCATGGCCGCATTCTCAATAGGGAAAGAACCGGCATATCTGCAAAATATCAGCGCCAGCTTGCTGTCGCTGTAAAGCGCGCTAGGTTCATGGGACTTCTGCCGTATGTAGCAAGATAGGCTAAACTCTTTCTTTGTATTCTCCGGTTTCGGTATTGATCCTGATCACGTCGCCCTCATTCACGAATAGGGGGGCGCTGATAGTCACGCCAGTTTCAAGGGTTATGGTTTTTTGGCCGCCAGTGGCAGTATCGCCCTTAATGCTCGGGGGTGCATCGGTAACTTTTAATTCAGCCATAATAGGGAATTGGAAGCTCATTGGAGCCTCCTTGAATAAGAGTTGCGTTACGATTGTATTAGGCTTCAAAAACTTGCCTTGGGGTCCGACGGCGTCTTCTTTGACGCTAAAGCGCTTGGAAGAGTCGGTCGGATCAGTAAACCACCACTCGCCGCGGTTATTGAAAAGATATTTGAGTTCGCGAGTGTCTATCTCTGCTTCTTCGACTTTCTCGGAGACGTGAAAAGAATATTCGGTGACCTTGCCTGTCATCAGGTTTTTGAGCTTGGTGGCATTCACTGGCTTTCTCTGTTGCTTGCGAAAAACGTGCGATGAGATCACTTCATAAGGCTGGCCGTCCAGAACTATGAATTTCTTTTCAGTTATATCATTGTATTCGAGCAGAGACATGGTTGGGGAAAATTTAAGTGGTAAAGGCATTTTACATGTTTTCGACCAAAAAGCAAAACCCCGCTCAAATGGCGGAGTTTTGTGATACCTATATGACAAACTATGTTTTATTGTTCAGTCAGCTTTTCTCTGATCTTGGCTAAGATCTCATTTCTGATCTTTGGATTTTCCTTCAAGAATTGCCTCGTTGCATCATAGCCTCTACCGAGCTTTTCTTCGCCGTAAGCATACGAAGCGCCAGATTTCGATATCACCTCGAATTTTTCTCCAAGAGCGATGACTTCTCCTTCATGCGATATGCCTTCGTTATACATCAGATCGAATTCTGTTTGCTTGAATGGCGCAGCGACTTTGTTCTTCACGACTTTTACTCGGACACGACCGCCCATGACTTCTTCGCCTTTCTTGATCTGGGCGATGCGGCGGATATCTAGACGCACAGATGCATAAAACTTCAGAGCTTTGCCGCCGGGCGTGGTTTCCGGATTGCCGAACATGACGCCGATCTGCATGCGGATTTGGTTGATGAAGATTATCACGGTCTTGGACTTTGCGACTATGGCAGTGAGTTTGCGCAAAGCCTGTGACATGAGGCGCGCTTGCGTGCCGATGTGATGGGCACCCATATCACCCTCTATTTCAGCTTTGGGTGTGAGAGCTGCCACGGAATCGATAACCACAATATCCATCTTTCCAGTCCTGATAAGACTCTCGACGATTTCTAGTGCTTGTTCGCCTGTATCAGGCTGTGAGATCAGCAAATCGTCGATCTTTACGCCTATGCGTTTGGCATATTCTGGGTCCATAGCGTGCTCCGCGTCTATATAGGCACAGACTCCGCCGAGCTTTTGGGCTTCGGCTACAGCATGCAAAGCGAGCGTGGTTTTGCCTGAAGATTCAGGCCCGAATATCTCTACGATGCGCCCCCTAGGGAAGCCGCCAATGCCTAGGGCCCAATCTAGCCCAAGCGAGCCTGTGGGAATCGCTCCGACGTTGACTCTAGGTTTCTCTCCCAGCTTCATGATGGCCTCGTCGCCAAATTTGGTACGGATGGCATCAAGGGCATCTTTGATGCCCTCAACAGACTTGGTACGGCGAGTTTCGGCAATTGCCGCATCTTTCGACTCTTTGACCTCCTCTGTTTCTGCTTGCTCGACTTTCTCAGTGATTTTCTTTGGCATGATAATTGTGGTGAAAATAATGGTGCATCGTTATTGTAGATTGAAAGGCGGGAAATTGAAATATTGAAAGTTGATATTTAACGTGTTGTGTTTTTATTCTCCAAAGACCCGGATTTCTTTTTCGGTCGACCTGTCGAATTGGTCCTTGGCGCCTAGGGTTATAATATTGATGCCAGGAAACACGATGACATTTTCTTTAAAGTTACCTTTTTCGTCGACTGTTATCTGTCTGCCATCCAAGGATGCGCTGCTCACGCGGTCTGCTTGGCCATATATCGTAATGGTGGTGGAAGTCGTAGAGATATTGCTGGGCGGGAAGTTCACAACGATCCCTGGTCCGCGTGCATAGTTGAGCGATCGCCATAATGCATAAGCGCAAATAGCAATGCCGGTGATTGCAATTACAAACGATTTTAATAATTTTCGGTTTGTCGTTCTTGTGTAGCCCATAAGGCCACAATAACAAGAAAAAGCTTTTATTTACAGTGGCAGGGGAACGTCGTTGACTGATCCCGGAGTTCCTTGGACTGATTCCGAGGAGGATATGATATCCCTGCCTTTTGATCCATTTGCTGGGCCGACGATGCCTTTTTCTTCGAGTGCGTCAATGAGCTTTGCCGCACGCGAATAGCCAATGCCAAATCTTCTCTGCAAGTATGAGGTCGATGCTTTGTTGGCCTCGATTACCGCTGTGCGCGCCTCTTCGTAAAGCTCATCTTCCTCCACTTCATGCAAACTTTCGCTTTCAAGATCAATCTCGGATCCGACAGAAGCTTTGAATGCGGCATCAGACCCTGCTTCTCCTGGTGTAAGGTTGATTTCACTTATGATTTCATCGCGATATTCATCTTTCAGATATTTTGCCACGCCTTTTACCTCCGATTCGCCGATAAATGCCGATTGCAATCGGATAGGTTTTGCCATTTCACCGCCAAGGTAGAGCATGTCGCCGGCACCCAAGAGCTTTTCTGCGCCTGGCTGGTCCAAGATCGTTCTCGAATCTATCTGTGAAGCTACCTGCAAGGCTATGCGCGTAGGAATGTTGGCTTTGATGAGACCTGTGATGACATTTACGCTAGGCCTCTGTGTGGAAAGGATAAGGTGTATGCCAGTGGCGCGGCTCATTTGGGCGAGCCTTACTATCGCCGATTCCAATTCTCTGGGATATGTTTGCATGATATCTGCAAGTTCATCTATCACGATTGCAATGAACGGCAATGTTTCAGGCAGTTTCTGGTCTGCGTCATTTGCACCAGTTTTAGACCTGGAATTTTGAGCTTTGAACTTTTCCAGTGCTGGCGCCAATATATTCCTATGATAAGAATCGATGTCTCGAGCGGAATTTTTTTCCAGCACGTCGTACCGGCGGCTCATCTCTTTTGCAGCCCATTTTAGGGCCAAAATCGCTTTTTTGGCGTCTGTTATGACAGGGGTAAGAAGATGGGGAATCTTGTTGTATAGGGTAAGTTCCACGCGTTTCGGATCTATCATTATGAATTTCAAATTCTCCGGCGAATTGCGGTACAAAAGAGAGGTTATTATCGCGTGAATGGTGACCGACTTGCCGGACCCAGTCGTACCAGCGATGAGCATATGCGGGGCTTTGGAAAGATTGCAGAAATGAGCTCTGCCTGTAATATCCTTGCCCAAAGAAGTGAGCAAAGGCTTCTCTGATTCTTTGAATTCGGAAGACGCCAAGAGAGTGGCCAAACCGACTGTCGTCTTTGCTGTATTTGGAACTTCTATGCCGACTAGTGATTTACCAGGGATGGGTGCCTCTA
Source organism: uncultured Candidatus Saccharibacteria bacterium (assembly GCA_964555555.1). Lineage (GTDB taxonomy): Bacteria > Patescibacteriota > Minisyncoccia > Phycocordibacterales > PALSA-1337 > C7867-002. Next base: position 6,397 of record CAZKSQ010000008.1, read on the forward strand.
TGCGTATCGGGTGTGCTGCGAGCGCCAGTGACAAGTCGCTGTTGAGCGCCATGATGCGGGAGAGCTTCACACCCTCCGCAGGTTTCAGGGCATATCGCGTTACAGAGGGACCTATCGAAATCTCATCCATCTCAACTGTTATGCCGAAATTTTGCAGGGTCCTCTTTATTATGTTCGCGTTGGCCTTGATGTCGCCAGTTTCAGGCTTGCCTTTGTCTTTTTCCAGAAGCGAAAGGGGAGGCGGAGTAAACGGCTTCAAAAGCGGCATCTGCACGGCTGGCGCAAAAATTCCGTCGTCGGCAAAATCTAACTGTTTATTCCTCGACACTTCGCTTTTCTGTTCAGATTTTGCCCGAACGGAATCGATTCCCGCTATCGCTAGATCAACTTTTGCTTTTTCATCATCGTCGATCTCGCCGCCATTTTTATCCTTGATTTTCGATTCGTGATCCTGTTTGATGAACCATCTCCAGAATGCGAGCTGGCCGATGGTAAAATGTGCCTCGAATACTATAAAGAGCGAAATGACTACTAGTGCTATCAGTAGAACGGTTGTTGCCCACACATCCATAACAGATACAAAAGGGCTTGCTATCCATCTTCCAGCTGCGCCGCCAGCGTCCTTGCTCACGATATGTATCAACCCCAAGCCGGATACAAAGAATACCAAAAGCGAAACTATCTTCGATATCTCAATATTTTTCTTTATTCCTCGCACTAGAGCGAATGAGAGCATGACCAAAATTATCGGTATCAAGTAATAGCCCACACCAAAAAGCCTTGATAGGAATATGAATACATCATCGCCGAGCCAGCCAGCTTTGCCGAAGGCGGCCATGATCGCCAGTATGGCAACTATGAACGAAAATATCGCCAAAACTGTTTGCGAGGTTTCGGTTTTTATCTCGTGCCAGAATTTTACTTTTTCTGCTATTTCGCTTTCTTTCTTCTTGTTGGCCATGAATAAATATTATTATCTACAATATTAGCATATAGCTGTTGCACATTCCTGTTTTAAGTTTATAATGGACTTATATAGGACATATTTTATGGGTCGTTTTGATTCTGGGTTGCATAAGACTTATAAGGACATAATAAAAGACTTTCATACGCAATATAATGGACAAATATAACGGTCATGGCAACTCGTCTTTTAATGATCCACTAAACTGGAAATCATTGGGTTTTTTTACTGCGGAAGACTACCTGCAGTATATTTTTAAAAAGACAGAAAAAATTACTGCTGCTCTATATCTTGTGTCTGGACTGCTCCATGATGACGAACCGATGAAATGGGAACTGCGAGACCGGGGCGTCGAAATGCTAAATTCGTCCTTTACAGCATCGAGCTCCATGCCGGTTGACAGGAATTCGGTCATCCAATCCATCTTTTCTTCCGCGCTAGAAACGATTTCCTTGCTAAATGTGGCTAAAATCTCAAATCTTATATCAGCAATGAATCATGCGATATTGGTTCGTGAAATCGATCAGATTCTCGGCCTTCTCCGAGATCGCCTGACTGCCAATGCAGAAACTGCTGGTCTTGTCCTTTCGGAAAAGTTCTTTAAGACGCCTGATCTATTCAGCAGCGGTTTTAAATCTGATGAGCACTCGAGTTACCGAAGTTCTAATGCAGGTTACCAAGAATCTAATGCAAAAAAATCTCAAATATCAGGCGTAAATCAAGGACATGTCGGTATTCAGCAGAAAAAAGAACAGAGACAGAGGAGTATTCTCGATATCTTGAAGGGTCAAGGGAATTTGACTATAAAGGACTTCTCTAGGGTTATGAAAGACTGCAGCGAGAAGACGATACAACGAGAATTGATCGATTTGGTCGCTAGGGGCGTAGTAAAGAAGGAAGGAGAAAGGAGGTGGAGCCGCTACTCTCTTGCAGCTTGACTTTGAATGACAAAAAAAGTAGCATTTGAAGCACTTTTATAGTAGTATAGGGACGAGATTATAAGCCGAATAATGGGTTATCCACAAGGGGTAGTTTTGTGTTAGTATCCCCTTATATGTCATAATGTTTTGCATCAAGCATGTAATTGCGGTCGAATCGCGTTATCTGCTTGAATCAGAATATTATTTGTCAGTTTATTTATTAGAAAGATCGCGTTAACTCTTCCAAATTGTTATAAGTAAAAAGGAAGAAGCGCGTTTGCTCTTCGAAGCTCGCTTTAGCGAGCGGAGTAGAGTTAATTATTCAAATCATACGTATGAAAAGAATTCTCATGACGACCGGCATTGCCTTCTTGGCTCTTGCTACGGTTGTCAGCGCACAAGGTTACACCTTCAATACCAACTTGACAGTTGGTTCTACAGGTGCTGACGTTGTTGCACTTCAAACTTGGCTCATCGCCAACGGCTTTAATATCCCGTCTATTGCTTCGGGTGCAGCCGCAAAGGGTTACTTTGGAACACAGACAAAGACAGCAGTTATGCAGTTCCAGACGTCCAAGAGTCTTCCCTCGACAGGTTTTGTAGGTCCTCTTACACGAGGCGTCCTCAATGCTGGTGGCAGCATGACAGGCGGAACATCATCGGCTACTTGCCCGGCAGGATATACTTGCACGGTAACGACACCGGTAACTACAGCTACTTGCCCGACAGGATTCACTTGCACAGCTAATCCTGGCACGACAGGCACTATTACAGGCGGTCCTACAGGCATCACTACTCCTGGCGTTCAGGGTATAATGTCGGTAACGCAGGGTCCTATCTCGAACTCCGTCGCTTATGTCGGCTCTTCCAAGGTTCCTCTGTTGGATGCCCGCATTCAAGCGCAGTATTCGGATATCTCTGTTCAGACTATCCAGCTTGACCTAGGTTCTTCGACAAATGTCTACAACTTCATCTACAGCAAGTTGTATGTCATCGATCCGACCACAGGCAACGTCCTAACATCTGTTCCTTTGAACTCTTCGACAGTTGTCCAGAACGGCAACAACTATGTTGTTGGTCTTTCCGGTCTTAACTTCATTATCCCAAAGGGCACTTACAAGGATTTGCAGATCGCTGGCGACTTGTATAACCAGATCAACAACAACAACTTGACGACTTGGTATATCAACCTCGATCAAAATTCGATCCGCGGTGTTGATGGTGCCGGAGTCAACCTTTACGGTCCTCTTGGAGGCACAGGAGTCAACGCTCTTGCTGGTTTCTCAAGCGGTTTCGGACAAGGTATGGTTATCAACCAGAGCTTGGTCTTGAATGCTACAGCGAACATCTCGCTCGATTCTACAAGCCCGTTGGCTAACTCTTATGGCGTACAGAACACGAGCACAGGTCAGTACCTCGCTCTTCCTGTTTCCATCTTTGACGTCAACGCTCAAGGTGATACATTGCACTTGCACAATGTTACGGTAAACTTCGTAGCAAGCGGCCAGGGTTCTATCACAGCTGCTTACCTCTACAATGGTTCTACCGCAATCTTGTCTAGCGCAATCACCTCAAACGGTGGTAACTCTTACACAGCTACATTCAGCAATATCCCAGATGGCACAACCGCTGCGGTCATACCTGTCAATCAGACAGTACCGTTCACAGTCAAGGTTGATGTAACTGGTCTTACGGCTGCCAATTCAGCTGAAACGATTACCGCCTCGACTTCTGGTATGACTATCTACAATTCGATGGATAGCAATATCACAGTCAACGGTTCTGCTAGCGGAAACACAGCAGTAGTTCAGGGCCAAGGTGCAGTCTTCGCTTTGTCAGGCACTCCGACAATCACGAAAACTATTACCAGCACTGATACCAACGGTAACTCAACCACGACTTATGTCGCTAACTTCAACGTTACAGCACAAGCTGTTGGCACGAGCATCACCTTCGGTCTGCCGAGTTCTACAGGATTCGTATCATTCGGTTCAACAACGACAGGTTACAACCTCGCCGCTCTGTACATGAATGGTGCTCCTATCAGCGCGACGAACGCGCTGCCAAATGGCAACACTCAGGTTGGCGCAGCACAAGGTTCTTTGGTTGCTGGCTATTCACAGCCGACAAACACGACCTTGTCGTCTAACGGTTTCAACTTCACTCTGGGCATAAACCAGTCCGTGACGATCCCAGTTACCTACTCATTCAGTATCAGGAATGCGAACGCGAATACATTCGCAGTTCAACTCCAGGGTATTGCAACGAGCGCAGGAACTTCGACCTTCATGGCTAACTTGCCTACTTGGAGGACAACCTCAATCTAACCTTACTTTAGTAAGCTAGATTACAAAAACCGCCGAAAGGCGGTTTTTGTTTTGGTGGACGTTCTTGGTGCGCCATTTCGTATGGTTTTGGAGTATAATAGAACAATTAATAAGCATTGATGTTGCATCTGCAATCAATATAAAAATGAAAAAACTATCTTATGCGGCAATAGCGTCTCTTTTTACAATAGTTGCTTTTTTGTCAGTCAGCATTGCTCACGCGGCACTGACACCCACTCTCAATCTCAATAACACTACAGGTACTCCTACGGTCCAAGTTACTGTCATAGGTGCCGATCCGAACGCTCCTGTGACTCTTTACTATCCGGCGGCAGCCGGCACTGGTTACACCAGCATCAATATTGGAACAACCAATAGCGACGGGAACTTGTCCACGAATATCGACTCGACTGCCAGAAACATCTCTCCTTCTTCACAGGTTTATGTTTCCGTTGATGGCGCACAATCACCGCAGATGACTTGGCCCGGATATACTGGCGGCAGCGGCCTAACCTTGAGCCAAACCACAGTTGCCTTGGGTCTCGGCCAAAGCAGTACTGTCACCGCAAGTGCCAGTGTCGGCCTCACTTTGTCTAGCAATAGCAATCCGTCGGTTGCAGGAGCGTCGATTTCTGGAAATCAGATAACCATCACTTCGTTCGCAGCTGGCACAACCAACATTTCTATTTGTGCCTCCAATATTGGATGCGGCACAGTCTATGTATCCGTTCAGACTACAGGTTCGAGCGCGGCCAACATCTCTTTCAGCCAAACTACGGTCAATATGCCAGCAGGCCAAACCCAGCAAGTCACGATGACCGGATCAGGCGGCTATTATATTTCTAGCAACAGCAATCAAGCTATCGCATCTGCAAATATAAATGGTCCGACTCTTACCATAGGTGGGGTTTCGGCAGGCTCTACAAATATAAATGTCTGCAGTACGGCTTCCAATGCTACTACTTGCGGAACAGTGATAGTGAATGTTTCGCAAGCCACGAATAATGCCAATAATACAAACAATAACGGCAACACACCTACGCTTTTGTTCGGACAAAGCAATGTGACTCTATCCATAGGTCAAACACAAACAGTTCCAATTTCCGGCGCGCAGTTGTCAATATATTATATTTCGACCAATTCCTCGCCATCTGCCGTATCTGCCAACGTTAGCGGAACGAACCTTGTGCTAACGGGGGTTGCTTATGGCGGCACTAACATCACTGTCTGCGCCCAAACTGGCGGCTGTGGAAATGTTTATGCCTATGTTCCGCCGCAAAGCGTGAATGCCACGAACGCATCTCCGTTGCCGTCTAGCGTCCAGACAACAAATAGCCAATCACCAACTCTTCTTATCAACGGTTCAAGCGTATCTTTGAGTGGTGGCAATGGAGGAGTTTACACCGGCATTTATAGCGTTCAGGGCACTCCAGTCCAGATTTCACTAAATATTGCCAACGTCGTTTCCAGTATTCCAACTCTGACAAACCCAAGTGTTGCAGAGACCTATGCACGCCTCCTGGAAATCGGTTCCACTGGCCTTGATGTTACAGCTCTTCAAAACCATCTTACAAGTCTAGGGTTATATAGCGGTCCTATTACAGGGAAGTACGGCGGCCTCACTATGGCCGCAGTGAAGAAATATCAGGCAAAGCTAGGTTTGAAACAAGTTGGAGTCGTCGGTCCTGCGACTCTGGAGGCACTAAATCGTGGTCGATGATAATGCAAAGAAAGGTTCGGCAAATAAACTTGCTATAATATCCGCATGGTAAATCCTTTTGACCAAAATTTTTTCAAGTTCCTGATAGGGTTTGTTTGTATACTCATGGTCAGTTTTGGCGTGCTATACGTTGCAAATTCTATGGACAGGAACTCCTCTCCCGCCGCTTTGCAAGGCAGCAACTAGCTTTTAGGACTTTATCAAAACTTTATTATTTTTTTATCACTTTTTTATCAAAAATTCATAACTTCTTTATCGCCGTCTGATAAGATTTAGCATTATCAATAATGCTAAATCTTATGAAGAAAACATCGCACTTTTTTGTTTTTTGCATATTTATCCTAACGTCTGGAGTCATTTCTTTTGCGACAGCCGATATTGTCCATGCAGATACGATTATATCGGCCCAAACTATACCTATAAATACTGTGTGGGATAAAAGCGGAAGCCCTTACATTCTGCGCGGCCTTGTCACCTTTAGCGGCGGCAATCTTACGATCGGTCCTGGCGTGCAGGTCATTGGCGATAAATCCGACCCGGATTTTTATCCGGGAATCTCTGTAATTGGCGGCAAGCTTCTCATAGAAGGCAATCACGTAGAAAGGACATCATTGAAAGGCTTATGGAACCTTAATGTGAATAATGGGACTTTTGACCTAGATCATGCGGATATTTCAAACTTTGATAGCATGAATCTGACCAATAGCACTGGTACGATGGCCACATCGACTTTTTCGGATTCAAGGCTAGGCATCCAGCTTTTGAATAGTCATGCAGTCGTTTTGGGCAGCAGAATTGCAGGCATGGAAAGGTCCTTTACTGTTCGGGACTATATCCCGAAAGTATTTCCTGTAGCCAATCCGATGTCTGCTGACATGGGAGATATAGGCAACGCGCTTTCCGATTCTACTTCGAGCAGTCCTCTTTATATTTCCAACTCATCCATAATGGGCAGTTCGGTCTATGCGCTAAAAAGTTATTCCACAAAAGCAGTCGATGTTAGGAATAATTGGTGGGGAAGCAGTGATGGTCCTTTGAATGATGGCGCGATAGGAAACTCTATATCTGGCTTGATTTCGGATGAGCCTGTGCTTACCAGTGAGCCGGCCTTTGATCCGGAAGAAAATAATAAGGCGTGCTGTTCGAGTATTTTATTCATTCCAGGAATAGAAGGCAGCCGATTGTATCGTAATGAATCCATGCCGCTCGGCCTAGGCACGATCACAAATAAGCTCTGGGAGCCGAATACCAATAATGATGTAAAAAAGCTATTTATGGATCCATTGGGATCGAGTACAGACCCGAATATTTATAGCGGCGGCGCGATAGATAAGGCTCTAGGCCTAAAGGATATTTATGGAAAATTCTTGGCATTCTTGGATGGAATGGTAGCTAGTGGAAGCATTGGTGAATGGAAAGTCTTTGGCTATGATTGGCGAAAACCCATAGCCGAAGTGGTTGCGGGCAATGAAAAGAAAGCGACGACGACAGAATCTCTGGTTCAGGTGGTCGGAGACCTGGCATCGAGATCGAAAACTGGCAAAGTTACGATAATAGCGCATAGCAATGGAGGACTGGTCGCAAAGTACCTTGTAAAGGCCTTGGATGAACTAGGCAAGCCCGATCTCATCGACAAGGTCATATCAGTTGCAGTGCCATATCTAGGAACGCCACAAGCCATCGCCAGCCTTCTTCATGGCGATGGGCAGTCTTTTGGCTACGGTTGGCTAATGAATGAGGTCACTGCGCGGCAACTCGGACAGAATATGGCCAGCGCTTACTCGCTTCTTCCTTCAGCTGAATATTTTAAAAGCATTTTGGGGCCTACCATCGCGTTTGCGTCTAGTACCACAAAAGTTGTAAACGGCGGGTCTTATCCTATAGATATTCGAGATGCTTCTGGCCAAGCCGCGTTTATCACGGATTCCAATAATCTGCGCAGAACAGCCCAAGTGTCGGATTTGAACACGCCCATAAAAGGCAACAGCGCGCTTATGGCCGCTGCAAGCATCCTGCATGGACTCTTGGACCCCATGGAGTGGCCGAAGGAAATAGTGCGCTATGCAATAGTAGGGTGGAATAATAGCACTATAAAAGAAATAGTATATGGCTCGAAGACCAAATGTATCGGAATGCTCAATTGCAAACCTGTTACAACTCATGTTGACGAAGCTACAAATATGGGCGATGGCACGGTCATAGCTCCCAGTGCTGCCTTCAATGGCGGCCAAGTCGGCTCTATCGATCTGGACAACGCTTCACAGGCTGATAAAACCACGATCGATCACTCGACTATCCTGGAATCAAAAGCGGCGCAAACAATGATTGAAAATGCAGTTACTGCCGATCAAACCGCATGGTGTGATAAGATTTCCAAGATTCCTGGCGTTACTTGCGGCGAACCTGATTATTCCAAAGATAGGGGCCGCACAGGCATTGTTGTAAGCACTCATTCGCCAGTGGAGCTTCATGCCTATGACAAAAATGGCAACCATACCGGCATTATTCCTCCCACCGCAGAAATGATAAAAGATACTTTGGCAGAAGGCGACACTTTGGATGACATGGTATTGCTTTACGAGAATAAGATTCCTGGCGCACATTTCGACTTGAAGCACGAGGGTGATAATGGCGATACGGAGACTACTATCGAGTTGCCGGATGACGGGAATAAATATCGATTGGAAATAGCTGGCACTGGCGTTGGCACATTCGAA
>CAZKSQ010000008.1:15054-19297 GCA_964555555.1 uncultured Candidatus Saccharibacteria bacterium
TAATGTCTTTATTGGCCATGCAGAATACGACAATATTCCCGTGACGCCTATCACGCTCGCGTCCACAAGTGTCCAATATTTGCCAATAGATCAATCAGCGACAAGCACTATCACCGACTTCGCCGCATCCACTACTCCTCTGCTGGTAGATTTTGACGGTGACGGTTCTACTGATGCGATCGCGACTTCAAGCGCCGAATGGAAACCCATAAATTCCAGCCTTTATTTTCAAAGCATGAAGAAAACGCTCATTGCTCTTCTGGGCCAACAGTCTGCTAAGGCCAAAGCATTTCTAAAAAGGTTAGATAGATTGGAAACTCTTATCAATAAAGGTAAAGATAAGAAGATCAAAGATTTGTCGGCTAGAATTGAGAAGAGAATAGGGCATCTTCGGCCAAAATCGCTATCGGATAAGGATAAGCAGACGATCGCAGATATGATAGACGCATATCTTGCGCAGTATGAATAATCATGCTAATTTGTGCTCAAGGCTAAAGACAGAAGGCAGGAGCCGCCTACGCCCGTAAAAAGAGCTATGGCGTGCCGAAGTAAGACCTTCCGAGGTTTACCTCTTGGCCAATAAAGGTCGAATAATTAGAAATTTCTAATTTCTAATTTCTAATTTCTAATAAATGCCTAAAACTGAAGTTGTAATTTATCAGTGGGCTTTCAAATTAGGATTTGGATATTTATTAGAAATTAGACAATTAGGACTTAGAAATTAAATCAAATGGCACGCACAAAAGCACAAAAGAAAGATATAGTTGCAAAGCTAGATACTATCTTGAAAGATGCAAAATCTCTCGTCTTCGTTAATATTCATGGCCTGAAGGTTAAGGAGGCAACCGAGATGCGCAAAGATCTCAAAAAAGAAGGAGTTGGTTTCTTTGTGGCCAAGAAAAGCCTCACGACCATAGCGCTAGGCGAACACAAGTATGTTGGTACGCTTCCGGCATTGAATGGCGAGCTCGGCCTGGCTTATGGCAAAGACGAGATAGCTCCTGCTCGGGAAGTCTTTGGCTTTCAGAACAAATTCAAGAATATGGTCGCCATCGTCGGCGGCATGTTTGAGAAAAAGTATATGTCCAAGGAAGAAATGACGGAGATCGCTTTGATCCCGCCCATGAAGACTCTCCAAGGCATGTTCTTGAATGTCATCAATTCGCCGATACAGGGATTCGTTATGGCCCTCGATCAGATCGCAAGGAAGAAAGTTTGATTAACCAAATTGCAATTTAAAAATTAAGCAAATCAAATGGAACCCAATAAAACAAATGAAGTCGTAGAAGTTCCGGCAAAGTTCAAGGCTTTGGTGGAAACGGTAGAGAAAATGTCGGTTTTGGAATTAAATGAGCTCGTAAAGCTTCTGGAAAAGAAATTCGGCGTATCAGCACAAGCTGTTGCAGTTGCTGCCGCTCCTGCCGGAGGTGCAGCACCTGCTGGCGAGGAAAAGACCACCGTTGCTGTCCACTTGGCTAGCGCAGGCGCCCAAAAGATCGCAGTCATCAAGGTTGTGAAGGAAATCCTCGCTCTTGGCTTGAAGGAAGCAAAGGACCTTGTTGATGCTGCGCCTGCGCTTCTAAAGGACGCAATGAAGAAGGAGGATGCGGAGAATCTGAAGAAACAGATCGAGGCAGCTGGCGGAAAAGTGGAGTTCAAATAACACTTTCCGTGCTACAATACTCGCCATCAAAACTATGGACACCCTAACGACTCTTTTTGGCAGCCAAGTCCGCGTAAAACTGCTCCGACTATTCCTTCTGAATGAGACAACGCCATTCTTTTTGAAAGAAATTGCTTTGCGCACAAAATCGCCTGCCCCTGCTGTGAAAAAAGAGATAAACGCCCTGATCAAGATAAATCTTCTCAAAAAGAAGGATATCTCGAAGGAAATAACGGCAATTCAAAGCAAGAGGAGCGTTATCAAAAAAACCAAAGGCACAGGATATGTTTTGAACGACAAGTTTGCATATCGCGACCTGCTCAAAAATCTGTTGACGGTGGCAAGCATTCAGGCGGATGAATCATTGGCAAAAAGATTGATGGCGGTCGGAAGGGTCAAGCTTATCGTCGCGGCAGGCATTTTCATCCAAAACTGGGATTCTAGAGTTGATCTTTTGATAGTTGGCGATGACTTGAATCTGAATAAGATCGAATCAATAATAACCATCATAGAATCGGAAATAGGTAAAGAGATATCATACTCTGCTTTTGAAACGCAAGATTTCGAGTATCGATTGGGTATACATGACCGGCTCGTTAGGGATATTCTGGATTATGGACATGTAACACTAGTTGATCGGCTGGGAATCGAGCCGCAATAGCTCCATACCTGCTTTGTTTAAGGCATGTTTAAGTATCCACAGGTTGCTTCGATGTAACGTGCTATAATTTGGCTATTAAAAGGCAAATTATTTACTAATTAAAATATAAAATCATGACGGTCTTTCAAAATTGGGGTGACGAGCTGACTATGTCGCTCCAAACAGTGTGGAGTGGCGTTATTGCTATTGTACCCACTCTCATAATCGCTCTTATAATTTTTGCGATTGGCTGGATATTAGCCATGCTTGTTGAAAAGCTGGTTGAGAGCATATTCAGAACTCTCAAAGTCGATGCTGCTATGAAAAGTGCCGGTATGGAGGATGTAGTCAAGCGTGCAGGTTACAATCTCAATTCTGGAGTATTCGTCGGCGTGCTAGTGCGCTGGTTCGTTATCGTTGTCTTCCTGATGGCATCATTCGATCTCTTGGGCTTGAGCCAAGTCAACAATTTTCTATTGCAGGTTGTGGATTATCTGCCACACGTCATCGTAGCGGTTTTGGTTCTGATGGTTTCAGCTGTTGTCGCTAATGCGATGCAGAAGGTAGTGGTTGCTAGCGCAAAAGCCGGACATTTTCACTCCGCAGAATTTCTTGGAAAAGTAACGCACTGGTCTATCTGGATTTTTGCCATTCTCGCAGCTCTCATCACTCTCGGCATCGCGCCCCAACTCATACAAATGGTCGTCACTGCGATATTTGCCGGCGGCGCTCTTGCTATCGGCTTGGCGTTCGGTCTCGGTGGCCGAGATTTTGCCCAAAAAGTCATCGAGAGGGCAACCAGAGATATGTTTTAGCTGACAGCCTTTTTGAAGAATAAAATCAAAAGCGGCCTATGAAGGGCTGCTTTTGATTTTGTGTCTGGTTCTATTTGTTACCCACAGTCTATCAACAGCTTGACATTAAATGCGACTAGTATAGTATAGCCATATCGGAATGATTATGAGTAAAAACCTTTATTTCAAACGGCTTTAAGCGCATAGCATACGCTGTGTTCTAGAGCCGCTCTGAAGCGGTTTTTCTTTTACGCCAGCCGTCGCTCTAAAAGAGCTTTGGCTCGGCAATGCAGGACGAAAGCAGATTGAAAACTTCATACTTCAAGTGTTATGCCAACGTATTTTCGTGTTGGCATGACAAGTAAATATTTGTACATTGAAGTTCTCATTTATCCGAGAATCGATGTGTACGATGTAGGTAAAATTGACTGTCAATTTAGATGACATCGAAATTGACAGTAGCAAGCGGTTCTTAAATTTCCTAATGGGAAATATAAGGGCGTATGGTGGATGCCTAGGCTAGAAAAGGCGATGAAGGACGCGGCGTGGCGGCGATACGCTTCGGGGAGGTGCCGAGCAACCTTTGATCCGAAGATGTCCGAATGGGGAAACCCCATATGATGAACTCATATGACTGTACTTTAAAATACAGAGCGTACGCTGGGAAGTAAAACATTTCAGTACCAGCAGGAAGATAAACAAACATGCATTCCGTGAGTAGCGGCGAGCGAAAGCGGAGAAGACTAAACTTAACGTCGTAAGACGTTGAGGGTTGCAAGGTAGAAACGTGCTATTTATAGCAGAGAAGTTACAAAGTTTTTTGTTAGCAGAATCTTCTGGAAAGAAGAGCCCCAGAGGGTGATAGCCCCTTATGCAAAAATAAAAGACCTTCTTTGTTTCTATTCTTAAGTACCTCGGGACACGAAAAGCTCGAGGGAACCCGCCGGAACTAACCGGCAAGTCTAAATACTCTTCTAGACCGATAGTGAACTAGTACCGTGAGGGAAAGGTGAAAAGCAGCCCGGAAGGGCGGTGAAATAGATCTGAAACCATATGCCTACAAGGAGTCAGAGCGGTCGCAAGACCGTCATGGCGTGCCTATTGAAGAATGAGCCAACGAGTTCAAGCAAGCAGCTCGACTAAGCC
>CAZKSQ010000009.1:0-19256 GCA_964555555.1 uncultured Candidatus Saccharibacteria bacterium
TGCGCCCATAGCTCAGGTGGTAGAGCAACTCCCTTTTAAGGAGTGGGTCGTTGGTTCGAATCCAACTGGGCGCACACTATTGGATTTTTGGAGTAGATTTCTTCCAAATCTCCTTGTGACATCTTGTTTTTCGCAGGTTCTAACCGTTCGTGGATTTTATTAACTTCACCAGCGAGCTTTTGTGATGGCAACAATGATTTCTCCCAGTCAATGCTTAGTATTTTGTCTTTTAGCAAAAGGTTCTGACCAAGTGTCGAAAGTATGCGTTTTCTGACCTCAAAGCCACCGGTATTGAACTTCGTTACGACATCTCGCAGGAATGTGAACAAGTCATCGGCATCCTGCACCTGCTTATTCACACGATCACCGGTATCATCGAATAATTCTTCAAGACGAGCCTTCTCTTTCATGAGAGGCGTTTTCCTATCAGTGAACTCTTCAAGTGTTATCTCTCCAGCAGCACGCATATCAATCAGGCCGTTAATTTTGCGTACGCAGGTATCATAGGCCTTATGCTGGGCTGATATAATCGTAGTGTTTGTTACCGCATCATTCTCATTCTTCTTCCTGAACCACTTCAGAGCATAAGTGTGGAACTCCGGCGGAATCTCCAAAGATTCAATCTTTTTTACGATTTGCTTCTTCAGCTCGGTCACTTCGATTGAGCCTTGCGTGCAGTCGGGATGAATACGCTTCGTGCAGTGGTAGTAAACGTAGTGATGAATTTTGCCGTTCTTCGGTCGCTTTATCTTCTCCTCGGCGGTGATGACACCACCACACTCTCCACATCGCAGCATACCGGTGAAGTCGAAGATGTGGCTTTTCGGGCGGGGCTTGCCCTTCCTACCGAGCAATATCTGAATGCGGTCAAACTCCTCGTCAGTTATCATCGGCTGGTGAGCACCTTTATACCAGGTGCCACTACCTCGTGGATACTCAAACATGCCATAGTAGAAGGGGTTCGTGAGAACATAGTAGATCGAGCTTCGACACAGTTTGTGGTCCTTGCGTGTCCGCAGTCCCCATTTCTCTGTGGAAGTTAACCAGACTTGGTGAGCTGACATTGTGCCGGTTAACATTAGGTCAAAAATCTTTCGCACAATATCGAACCGCTCTGGGTCTTTTGATATGTCATTTTTACCCTTACCTTTAATCCTGCTGTTCAAGTAACCGATAGGTGGCTGGACCGGATACCAGCCCATCTCGGCCTTTTTCTTCATTCCACGGTTCACGTTCACGGCAAGGTCGCGTGAGAATTGATTGGCCACGCCGAACTCAAGGCTCATCATGAGCACGTTATCCTGCGGGTAGTAGCTTTTTTCGTAGCTCCGAATATGTCGTATCACGCTGTGCTGCAACATCTCGATGATTTTGCCTGCATCAATGAAGTTTCGAGCCAGGCGATCGAGCTTCCAACATAGGATGCCGGTAGCCTCGCCACGATTGATACGGTCAATCATGTCGTTGAAAATCGGACGGCCGAGAGCCTTTGCGGACCGTGACTCATGGAGCACCTCAATTATTTTTATGTTCTCTCGGTCAGCTATGGCTTTCAGCTCATCAATTTGTGACTCAATAGAAAGCACCTGCCGATCCTCGGACTCGGTTGATTTTCTGGCGTACAGAAAGTATTTGACTGGCGTTTCCTTGGCGTTCTTCATGTTCATATTATGTGCTTATTTGGCATGGAAGCCAAGTTTATTTTCTTCATAGGCGTTTCAATAATTTTTCGAGCGCAGCCTTTTCTTCGGCTGTAATCACAACGCTCTGGCCATCAGTCGGGGTCATCGTCAATTTCTGCACGATTTTGACGGCATCAATCGGTGTCATATTTCCGTAGCCATAAGAGCCGAATGTCGTACCCACGTTCTCATGGCCGAGGTTCATGCTGATGGCTTTCTTTTCTTCTTCGGTTAGCCTGGCTTTGCTCATATAGTTCACGATCAGGTGCCGGAATGAATGCGGGTTGAAGTAAGGCACACCTGCGGCTTTGCATCGTTTTTCGAATATCTTCCTGGCACCGCTTGAGCTGGCCCAGCTCTTATCGCTTACAAGTGTTTTGCTGTAATCATTCTTACCCGAGAATCCTTTCAAAGTTGAGGGAAAAATCGGGTTATCCGGCCTGGCTCCTTTCGATACGAGATGGTCATACCAGTCGAGGAAGAACCGCTCCGGCTCATCCCAGCCTATCGGAAAGAATGTGGTCAGAATCTTCTTTGAGTTTTTGGTCAGCACACCGTCACCGGGATTCTGGTCAAAGAGCTTCTCCGCTCGATTGAAGTTCTTTATCTTCAATGTCGCTATGGCCGATATGCGCATGCCGGTGATCAAGGCCAAGCTCAATATCGCTCGATCACGTTCATCAATCTCACTCTTCGGGTGGATGCTCATAATGATCCGCTTTACTTCCTCGAAAGTCGGCATGGGTCTGGTCGTCCCGGCTGTGGCGATACGAGCCTCTTTTCTTGGCAGTCGCAAATAATCAATGTCATCCTTCTTAATTTTCTTATATTCTTTTTGCTGGGAGAGCCACGTGAAGAATCGCTTGATGCGGCGAAGGTAGTTATACTGCGTCGTCAATCCAAGTTGGCCACCCTTGGCCTTGGTCAGACGAGTCTTCTGCCATGTCACGAACTCCACTGCCTTGCTTCTATCGAAGTTTACGAAGTCGTCATTCTTGGAAAACTGCTGCCATTGGCCAACAGCCTCGGCAAAGGTGGAAACAGATTTACTGGCGAATCCCTCGCCGCCGGAAAGGTGTTCGAAGAAGCGTCTTTTTGCTTGCTCATTTCGGTACGGAACCGAAGCATCCTCGATCAGCTTTTCGGACCCACTTTTCTCACTAATTTTTGTCATTTTGGCGTTATGTTAGATTATCGAACAATGTGGACATTTGGACGGGAGTTGAGGATATGTGATAGTCCTTTTGGTAGGGTCTAAATTTCCTTTGCATTTTGCCGTTGCAAACACTGCATTCACCCTTTCTCGTATCACCAGACTTCGTTATTGTGCCCCTCTTTGCACGTCTCGGAGCACGGCATCGGAGGCAGTAGAACTCATGCCTTTTCAGCTTCACTTTATTCTTTGAATTGCGAGCATTGATGAACGCCTTGAGGTCATCTCCGCGGATCAGGATTGGCTTCTTCTGGCCAAGAACCACAGGCAACCCTTCGTTAATCCATCGGTAGAGAGATTTCTTGGTCATGCTAAGCCTGGCTGCAATCTCCGGTAACGTGTAGCTCAAATGTCGGCTAATAATTTGAGGATTGAATCTGGTCATTTTTGACATGGCAGATTTCCATCCTCGTTTTGTTTACCACAGGAAGTGCCATAAACCGCCTCGTACAGATTTACGAGGTTATTGGCTCGAAGTGACGCTTCCTCATCGCTGAGATCGACCTTGAAGCGCGCCTTGTAGAGCTTCTTGAACTCATCTATGGCTTCTTGTGGCAACATATAAGAAGCCCGCTTTTTGCATAATCCGTTCCGAACGCCAGTAAGGACGGACTATGCAAAAAATTGACTTCTCTGCATGTGTGGCGTTCGTATTTCAGAATGAAAAAAGCTGGGCTGAACCCAGTCTGACACGCGTCTCTTGAGTCCCGTGACTCAAACGTGACTCACTTAAAAAGCTCTTTATTTATTCTGATGCGGCATGGCGATTCTTGACCTTCAAATAGCCTCGGCATACCTGCCTTTTCGAGGCCGTTATTCATCTCCTCGGCCGCGTCGTAAATGGCACGAGGACTTACGTCACCGCCTTTCTTTTTATAGAGAATCCCCTCTACGGCGTATTGATATAAATAATCACCAAGCTCCTTTTTGGGTGGAAATACTGCTTCGCAAACAATCTGCTGATTAAAGGCTCGTGACGGAACCTCGTATTCACGATCTTCGAACTTAATTTTACGGGACTTTGCATCGTATAAGGGCAACGAGCCTGCTTTCCACCACTTCCCAGAAGGAGTTTTTGGATTTTCCTCAATGGTTTTCGGATCAGTAAACTCCATGAATTTATCCAAAACTTTGAGCTTTACTCGGTAGCCGTTCAGCTCTCTCGATTCATTCTTTTCAGTGTCATACATATCCATTGATTCCATCCAGTCGAGAGCACCAGCATTTAGCTGAAGGACTTCTATCCAGCCTAATTTTTCGGCAAGAGCTAACGCATGAATCGGCATAAACCGCGAGTAGTCTTTGATAGGACCGGGTGGAAGATGCGATTGATCTTCGAACATTTCGGACAGGCTGATTATCGTCTCTGGCGCATGCTGCTCGACATGACTTCTTAACAATTTCGAAAAAGTAGCAAGCTGGCTCAAGCTATGGAAGTATATCTCGTGATTGTTGGCAATATGGAGCTGATTATTTCCAAATTTTTCGATGTAATTCCAGAAGAATCCTTGGATATTCTGTATCTGCTTTTTCGTAGGTTTCTTTATGTGAAAAATTGCGTAATCGAGCAGATCAAGTATGCGACCGATAGGCAAAACAATCTTGAATAATTCGGTTGAGGTCGCGGTGCCTTTTATGATGCCGTCAAGAAGCTCCCGTTCTGCAACGATACCGGCGAGATTCGGCCTTTGAGATAGTTGGTCCTGGAGGTCCTTTATTATGCTGCTATAGAAACCCTTGGAAATTTTATCTTCTGGTAAATAGATTCTATCAATTGTGATATTGAAAATCGAGCAGAAATCCTTGAGGCAGTGCAGCGCAAACGAGACGCTTTGATAATAAACGCTTCGCACACCTTGAGCCGGAGAGATGTCTTCCATTTGAAACACAAGATCATCTTTGTTTTTTGCTCGATCGAATAGCCCAACCAATTTATACATAGCATAAAACTCCTGGTCAGTCTGATAAACCATCTCCATTTTCTTATACTTCTCGAGGATTTTATCGTCGAGATTTATGCTTGGCGTTCCGTCATTCATTGGCGTTCAGGTTATTGAAATCATCCTAATCCCGGTCTGGCATTTATGCAATGTTTGAATTTCGTCGAATCTTGGGCACACGGGCGTGAAAGTGCCAGAAGCCAAGGAAATGGCTTACTTGGAGCAGAAAAGCGCACACAATGGCAAACAGGGGCCAATCATGGGGTGTTAAACGGGCATGGCATTGACGATTCATTGTGAAAATGGTATCGTTATGGCAGAAGTTAAGCTTCTGCTGTGGCGAAGAGTCCAGCAACAATAAACCTCAAAATAGAAAGGGACTGACTATGTCTACCAACATACTCGGTAATCCAGAGACTCTCCGCAAGTTCTGGCGCGGACCGTTTACTGACCTGATGATTAAACTGACAGGTGAAGATGGTCCAGAATACGAGTATCAACTCAATCGTTACCTCCGTAAGCAACTGTGCTGGGAGAGTATCGTTCATACGATTGATTGCGATGCTGATCCGTTCATTCCGAAGCAGTTTCGGGTCGATGAGCACGTAAAGCAAGGGTGCCGCATTTGGGCTCCCGACGCAGTCCGGCTAATTGTTCCAGAAGGTTTACCTGAACCGAAAAGCGGAAATGGATTCCCGACTATCGGTCAGATGATACCAATGCTTCGCAGCAGACCCACCTGTAACACGAACCTGCTCGATTACCTGCTCCAATATCCTTACCTGATTCCTGTTCAGTGGAGGGAGTTCGAAATCTACTTCTTCGGAACAGTGCTGGGTTTCAAGGGTCGGCAGGACATTCGTTGTTTGAGATGGCATGAGATTAACTGGGAGTGGAGCTCGCTATCAGATTGCAATGAATGGCGGACCGATAGCTGCTTCGGGGAATACCGCGTCATCGAATGGTCCTCAAGTGAGCTGGTCAAACCTTCCTAACAGGAAACGTATGAAAATTGAAAACTCAATGTTAATGCCGAAGCTACGGGAGTTTGTAGAAAATTCCTGTCGAGAAGACTCTGCCCGAGAGGTACTGACCGAAGCCGAAATCAAGGACCTTCTGTCAAAACATTTTCCGGGCTTAGATTTCTTTGATTCGGAAATGGTAGGCAAAGCAGACTACCACACGGGGGCGTTCTACGATTCTCGAAAGAGCATCATGAAGATTGCGGTTCAACGGTTTTTTCCGAAAGATAACGTTGAATTGCGTGTAGACTCAACAAAGCTCACGATACACTACTTGCCGCTGCGGCGTTTAACCATGGAAGGCTGGGGGTATGGATGTGGAACACATCCCGAGCCATTTGCCACCCAGGAACGAGACTTCCTTTCTGAGATCAAAAGCAGGAGTGGTCCAGACATCGATATTGCACTTCCTGAAAAGGTTAAGATTTTGCAGATTTCAGAGCTTGGACATTCGAGCGTCGGCTTTGTAAGCGAAATCGAGGCTCTTTCAGAGAAGATTCGGTTGGCGAACCGTCCACAAGACGTAACGCACGTCGAAATCGGCGCACGTTAGCCAGTACCTATTCACGAAACCTCACCGAGTGGTGGGGTTTTCTTTTTTATATAATACTTGCCCATGATATGTTATGATACTAATCATCATGAAAAAGCTAATAATAGGTGTGTTGGTAGTAGTCCTGATTGTTTGCATATATTTCATAGCAAAAAATGCTTCGATTGTTACAACTACGAAGCCAGCGTATTTTTCTCAAGCTCCGTCAGAAAATTCAGTCGCGATCGACAATTGGATAGAGTATTCAAATCCAAAAAACGGACTTCAGTTCCTTTATCCTTCAGGGTTCACTGTAGAGCCTGATGTGAATGGTGGGTATCCAGAAAAAATTGAATTTAAGCCTGATGCTATTAAACTGGGGTCGTTTTTCACGATTACAATCTACGATCTCGCGACTGCTACAAGCTACGGAGCACCAATCACAACAATAGACTCCGTTCCGCAGACAAATTACAACTCAAGTACTCCTACAAGTGTCACCAATGTGACTGTCGGAAATTTATCGGTGCGACTCGTAAAACAAGCTAACGAAAGATCGACTGCAACTTTCTTGCATGGACAGAACGCGTATCGTATTGACTGGAGCTGTTGGCCGCAACAGCCTTGTTATAACGATCAGATTTTAAACAAGTTGGTAAATAGCATTTCATTCACAAAATAATATGCAAAATACCAAGACATCCAAGTCGTGGCTTATTCTCGGAGCAGTGTTCATTGTCATTCTTTTTCTTTTTGCATTTATGATTAAGACCGGGACCTTTGTTCCGTCCGGGGTAGTATATGTTTTGATTTCGGCTGTTTTCGGATTTGGTGGCGTATTATTCCTATTGATTGGAATCATCAAAGCAATAATCGAGAGAGTTCGGAAGAACAATTAAGATTGTCTCGAGAAATGGCAAACCGTGGGTAGGCTTGACAAGCTGAATATTAAATGTTAAGCTACTTTCGGTTTGTCTAAAAAGTAACATAAACAATAGTTCCCAATGGGAACAGAAAGGACCTTACGAAAAAGCTCATTACAATCACTGGAGCGCTAATCTTCACGATCAGCGCCTTGGCACAAACACTCACAATCAGTAGCATTCCTGCCGTGATAATCACCTTCCAGGGAAATCCTTGGACGGCTTATACTGTTCAGGTTTCAACTAACCTGGCGGACTGGCAGGACCTCACTGAGCTTCCGGGTACGGCGAACGGGTTTCACTCCATGACGAATTTCCCGGCAGGGAAAACGTTCTATCGCACCGTGGCGAATTCTGCGCCTGGCCAGATCGTCACGACGATTGACGCAAGTTCACCGCCGTCTCGACAAGTCCTCATCTCGAAAGCGTCACCCACTGCGAATGTGGCTTTGGCAGTATTCGACATCAAGTCGGTTAGCGAGAATGCAACGCTTCGAAAATTGAGCATTGTGATCAACACCGCTGGCGGCACACCGAGCCAGAACGATATTGACCAACTGTTTACGAATGTAAAGATAAGAGTCGGAAGTCTCATGTACAGCGCTGATACGATTCCTGTGCTGACATCTTCCGGAGAAGTCGTATTCAACAACCTGAATATCCCGCTCCCTTCGGATGTTTACGTTCCAGTTACCGTGTTTGGTGATGTGCCTCAAGACACTGGAGGCATTCTAAATGGTATTTCCGCCACACTGACGCTCGTTTCTTCCGGAACGTCGGGCGGAACGTCCAATAATCCATACGCGGAGGATGCGAACTTCAACAGTATCGGTGTCTCGAGCGCCGTCCTCTCGTGCAACAGTGTGACGTTTTCAGATCCATAACTGTTCAAAGAATTTCTACAAAAAGGGCGAACTTCGGTTCGCTCTTTCTTTATACCTCAACGTTTTAGGAAGCAGAGACGTAATAACAAAGTGTCCCGGCCGTCTCTGTAGTTATCCCCATCGCATTGAAAATTTACGGTGTTTACCGTATAATGAAACTACTCATTTACCTATGGTAGACCGAGTTCTTGAGCCGCCTTTACGGGCGGTTTCTTGTTTACCGGCCTATTTGGTCGATTTGGAGTCAGGCTTAGCCTTCTTTGCCTTTTGATACGCTTCGTAAGCCTTGAGGTGTTTTTCTCTCTGACTTGGGTTATCGACGAATATCGCGGTGATCATAAAATACCCCTTTTTCTTTTCTTCGAGAATGACCACGAAATTGTCGCACTCAAGGAAAAGGTAAAATCGGTTAGTGATACGTTTGGACGCAAAATGCTCTTTCTCCCACAAAAGTATGGCCGGATCATCGGAATGTTCGATGATGGCCTTAATCCAGCCGATTCGTTCGCAGCGTCTCATCGATAACTCACGCTTCTTTGAGGCTCGGTCTTCCTCGGTCGTTATGTGAGTAAATCCCACCGGCCTACCTCCATCATCGTTCTTATCAAAGCCGACTCTCTTGCCTTTGAACATAGGCGTTGAATCAATAAAATCCCTCTTGAAGAAAGAGAAAACGTACTCAACATATTTTTCAGCTCCGTCTTTGCAATCTTCCAAGCGGGCCAGTGGGCCAAGCCATTCGGGTAAGTCAGCCATGGCTTTATGCGTTATCTCGAGCTTTCCAGTAAAAGATATTCATCTTCGGCTCACGTACAAGCGTTGATTTCTGCAAATCATAGCCTGATCGGACCTTTATTCTCTCGACAATCTGCCTTTTTGCCTCGCTCTTTACATCGTTGCGGTTCAGGAATTGCAGAGCGCCGATAAGCACGTCAGTCAGTTGAAGGATTTCCACTTCACGGGAATGTACCTGCTGGATTTTCTGAATAATCGTGCCGTCGAAGTCGTACATGTTGTTGCAAAGCACATCTCGCAGCTTCTTGACCTTGCGTATGCCCTGTGTATCTTTGATGTCGATGTAGATATTATATTTGAATTGAGGGTCGAGGATTTTGCTCAACAGCTCGAAGTACATCTTGTAGTAAAAATCATCGTGGGTTTGCTTGAAACCTTTGTGATTCAGAGTCTTCTTATCGATGATGATTGCCCTAAAATGCAGGTCGTCGTTATCGAAGAAGTAATCGATGGCATCCAAATAAAAGGCTACTTTCTTCGGTGAAATCTTGGTCCATTTGATTTCAGTACCCGGTGTCAGGCCGTGTTTGGCTTTGATTTCACGGACCCTCTTATTGGCTGCCTTCAATTTCTCTTTGGGAATGTATACCGCGCCGAGCAACATAGGCGAAATGGCGTCTGATTCGAGGTGATTGCTCTCGTCGCAATAGATGTTATATTCAGTCATGGGTGATATTATAGCACTGCTTTAGCTCGAAGATACGAAAAAAGTAGGACTGCATTTCTATGAGATTAGGTTCACCACGACCTTACGATTTCAAAAGGTGAATAGCCTGAAATGCCCAGAACTGCGGTTCTGACTTCGTTCAATAGGGCGCACAACTAAAATGTTATTGTTTTTCAATGCTTGTTTTTGATACCTCTACTGGACACAGAACCACACAACACCACAACAACGTCTTGACACCGTGCATATATTAGCGTTAACTCTAACTTGAACCGTTCCTCGTAAATACATGCGTTGGAACATAAACAATAACCAATAGCTCAATAGAGCTGACTGAAAGGCTGTTATGCTGTTACTACCAAAGTTCCTGACCCCTGAAATAGCGGAGCTCGCAATTACATCCGCACTTCATGCAACCATCGAAATGCCCGAGATAAGGGCCACGTTGCCGAAACCTACTGATCCTCAATGCCATATCGTCATCCTGGTCCCTGCCATGGAAGACGCCCGCGACCAAGGATACCCGAAGTGGCCTGCATACAATCTTGAGCCCCACTGCCTTTGCCAGCGTTCCGTTGGCGACAAGACGAAATGGACCGATCCTTTGGACGAAGTCGCTCAATGCAAGGCACTCCAACTCTGGCACGGCCGCAACGAAGGTGGGACGGACATCGTTCCTCATCTCCTGTTTCCCAGCGATACTCGTTGGTGGGGCGGAGTGAAACGGAACGGCATCGTCGTTACATGTTCCGGTTTCCATTGTCATCAAGACAAAATGCTTGCCGGCCTCATCGCCGACTTGTGCATCGGTCTTTCCTACAATGAATGGGTGATAAGCCCAGATCACAAGGATTCCATCAACTTCCTTGGTTGAGATCACTAAAAGAAAACGTATGAACATTAAATTGGAAGCTACCGCAGATGCCGCCAATGGGAAAGGGTTTACACTTCGTCTTACAGCAGAGGACTCGGATGACGAAAAGATTCTAAAGATCCTCGACGAGGAATCTAATCCTAATTTTCGCGGTGAAAGCGCGTTTTCGCGCGAGGGAGAGTACCTAACGATCGAACCCGGTCTGATCAACAAGTCTCGGTCCAAGCGTCCCGGCAAAGGACGAATCAAATCTGTGTCGATGCACGTGTTTCGCTCTCAGCGTTATGCACATTCGATGTTTGATGGGATCGGCTGACCGGAATGTATCCAGACACCAATTGCTCACGGCCGCACCTTGTGCGGTCTTTTTTCTACCAAGACCTTACAATTTCAAAGGGTGATAACCCTGCAATACCGATAATAGAGGTTCTGACTTCGTTCAATAGGGCGCACAATCAAAGTGTTATAATGTCTCCATGTCTATCCAATGGAACAAGGTAACTTGGTACTCGAAGCTTGTCGCAGCCATATTGTTCTTAGCGGTTTTCTTCCTCGGCTTTTATCTCGGTCAGCAATGGCAAATCGCCTTTCCGGTTTGACTTAGATTAGAATTTCAAGCTTAACCCCGGAAGCTTAAGCAGGAACATTTCGATCCCAAGCTCCAAATCAACCATCCCGCGATGGCCGTCGTGGTAAAGCCTTATGATATTCGCTAGCAGATCCTTCCTTTCTCCGCTCGAATAATTCGCCGCATACTTCTTCGACTTTGAATATACAAAAGGGTTGAGTCCCGTTTCCGCCGCGTTTCCGGCATTGGCAGCCAGTTCTATAGACTTCGCCTGCCAGAACAATGTGCCCAATATGCTTTCCGGCTCATTTCCCTTCTCAACCGCTTGGCGATAGATCATCCATGCTTTCATTTTATCCCGACTGCCCAAAGCATCCGCCAAGGCGAAGATATTAAATTCGCCTTTGAAGGAGGTCGGACCTCCTCCAACAGCTACTGCCTCGCTTTCAACGATCTTTTCCGAACTCTTAATGAAAGCTTTCTTAAGCTCTGCATTCAGCTTGCCTTCCAGTACAATGAAGATGTTCTCCGACTCATTCATAGCCGGAATAAAATCTTTTATTTCATCAAATGCGGTCTCATTATCCGTAACACGATTTACATATACGATATATTTATTAGAAAATAATCCTTGGCCGCCCAAATGCGACTCCAGCAAAGAAGAATTCCAATTCTCCGCATTTATCTCTTCGTAAGCAGCATCGGGCTTCTTTGCACGCAAAGAACCGACCAAAGCGACCGCTTTCTTTCGAGACATTTCCAAATCTGTTCCATGAAATAAGTACAACATTGTTAAATATTTAGTCTTGGAACTTGGTCATTTATTAGAAATTAGGTTAATTAGATCAATTAGAAATTACTTCAACTCTCCCCAATTCCCCCCAATCGCCGCTTCAGCCTTCAATTCCACGCCTTTTGTCTCTTTGGAATCAATGACCGATTCCATTATCTTTTGAATCTCAACGGAAACCTTTTCCGCGATCTCTTCTTTGATCTCGTAGACCAATTCATCATGAACTTGAAGCAACGGGTATACATCTTCTTCCAGCTTTTCCTTTTTGAGATAATCGTCAACCTTCTTCATGGCGATCTTAATAACATCGGCTTCAGTACCTTGAATAGGCGCATTGATCGCCATACGCTCCGCCTGCGCACGAATGTATGGAATCTTGGACTTTATGCCTTCAAAGTAGCGGCGTCGGCCGAAGAAAGTTTCGGTGTATCCCCTTCTTGCCGTCTCGGCTTTGACTCCGTCCAAGTAGGAAGCCAGCACCGAAAAAGTCTCAAAATATTCATTGTAGAAATTCTGCGCCTCTTCGCGGCTTGTACCAAGGTTTTGTTTGAGTGCCAAAACGCCCATGCCATATATAATACCAAAGTTGATGACTTTCGCTTGTCTGCGCATTTCAGAAGTGACTTCGCTCCTCGCAACCTTGAATACCAAAGATGCCACGGAAGTATGCACATCTTCGCCTTTATTGAAGATCTCAATTAATTTCGGGTCGCCAGAAAGGAATGCCGCTATGCGAAGCTCTGCTTGGGAATAATCCAGCGAGACAAATTTGTAGCCTTTTTCGACTATGAATGCCTTGCGTATCGCCCTGCCAAGCTCTGACTTGATAGGAATATTCTGCAAGTTCGGATTCTGCGAAGCCATTCTGCCTGTAGTGGAGCCGGTTTGAATAAAATGCGTGTGCAATCGATTATTCCCATCGAGTTGCGGCGGAATAGCGTCAATGTAAGTCGAAAGCAGCTTTGCCAATTCGCGGTATTCGAAGATCATCGGAATTATAGGATGCAAATCGCGCATCTTTTCCAATTCGGACTCCTTGGTGGATCGTGCACCGCCAGCAGTCTTCTTTTGGTTCTTCACCGCTATCTTGAGCTTATCAAATAATATTTCTCCAAGCTGTTTGGGCGAATTGATATTGAATTCCATTCCTGCCTCCTTCCATATCTTCTTTTCCAGCGAAGCGAGTTCGACATGATAAGTCTTTGATAATCCAGCCAAGAATTCCTTGTCGATCTTGATCCCCCTCTTTTCCATCTTGTGTAACACAGGAATAAGCGGCAGTTCTATTTCCTCATAAACCTTTTTGACATTCCTTTTGTCTAGCTCGACAAATATAGCTTTCTTGGCTTCTTCATAGCTTTCGGTATTGGCGAAATTCAAAACGTCTTCTAGGGTTGGGTTGGTTACGTTGGAATTTACTAGCCATAAAGCAAGCGCCGTCTTTTCTAGGTCTTCATTATTAGGACTTGAAGTTGTGCCTCGCCCTTCCGGTCCGTCGGATACCCTTTCCTCACCCGATTTGTCATTCCCGCGAAGGCGGGAATCCAGAAGCACGTCCTGCAACGAAGACTGTGACCCATCTGACCTCGGATTCTGTAGATCCATGGATTTTGTGCCATTGCCGATTCCACGCTTCTGGATTCCCGCCTTCGCGGGAATGACAGCGATATCGTCGTCTTGCGCAACAGACTTCGTGCCATGCGACAATTGCACCTGTGGTGGCTGGTTCAACCCTAGAAGCTTCTCCAATCGTTGCCCGAGAGTCCTAAACTCCAATTCTTGCCACAAAGCTTTTACTTTTTTGACATCGACAGCATCTCGGAATGTTTTCTCCGGAAATTTGAATTCGATAGGCACATCTCGCCGAATCGTCGCCAACATCTTGCTGAACTCTGCTTCCTCTTTGTTATCTTTCAAAAGCTGAATGATTCGCGGCGTGATTCCCGCGTCCTTGAATTTATCCTCATTACCTGCATCCAATTTTTTGTACATATTTTCCACTGTACCAAAGCTTTGAATGAGAATGGACGCTGTCTTTTCACCAATTCCCTTTATTCCAGGAATATTATCAGACGGATCGCCGCGCAAGCCTTTGTAGTCCGGGATCAATTCCGGACCAAAACCGAAACGGTTGAGCACCGCTTTTTCATTGTACATAACTGTATCAGCTATGCCCTTTCGCAGTGTATAAGCTTTCACTTCGTCACCCGAAACCAATTGCAACGTGTCCATGTCTCCAGAAGCGATTATAGTCTCCACCGCCTCTCCCTCCTCGCCACGACGTGTGTCCGTCTCGTCAAGCTCGCCGGACACACGTCGCCGGCTCGACGGTCGAGTCGGTTCAATGCTTCCATATAATTGCTGCACTATGGTTCCGAGCACGTCGTCCGCCTCGAATCCTTGCTTGTCATAAATGGGAATGTCGAAGGCTTCGAATATTCTCCTCGAGCTTTGTAGTTGCACGATGAGATCATCATCCGCTTTCTGCCTGCCGGCTTTGTAGTCCTTGTATGCATCATTCCTGAAAGTAGGGCCTTTCACATCATAAGCGGCGGCGATATAGTCCGGCTTCAAATCCTCAACGATCTTCAAAAGCATCGCTGAAAGACCGTACAATGCACCTGTAGGCTCTCCTTTTGAAGTCGAGAAATCTGGCAATGCGTGGTATGCGCGGTGAATGATAGCATGCGCATCGAGCAGTACTAGGCGCTTGGTTTTGTTTGAGGAAGTATCGTCTGACATGAAGCTATTCTACATCAAAATCGTGCAGACACCATCTTTCATTTCGAATGTTAGCCGCTCTTTTTCGCCGAACTTATCCAACGAAACTTGTTCCGGCCATTCAACTAGGACCAGATTATTTTTGTCGCTTATTACATCTTCAAAACACAATGCTTCTAATTCTTCCGGTTGTTCCAAGCGATATGCGTCTATATGAATCAAACGTTTCCACGGCAAATTGGAATTGGAAGCTGCAGTTGAAAGACTGGCGACATTTCCAATCTCATAAATCTTCATTATCACGAAAGTCGGACTAGTTATGTCATCCTTGATGCCCAATTCTTTGGCAATCATCTTTACGAAGGCGGTCTTCCCGGCACCGAGGTGACCGGAAAGGCCGACTACTACAGCTTCGTCAATTGGCGATGCGGCATAGCGGTTTATAAGATCCGAAAGCCAGTTAGCAGCGATTTTTTGTGTTTCTTCCAGTGAATTGGAGATGAGCTTTTTCATGACGACATATTAGCACGGTTTTATTCCCGCGGGCGCCCTCGGGCAACAAAAAGACCGCTTCAACTCGTATGAGCGAAGCGGCCTGCGAAAACTAATTTGGATTCATTGCCTTTGGTAACCATATCCACCCCCGACTTGGGCACCGACGCCTACATAGCCGTACCCGCCGCCGCTCCCGCCTGACATCGCTGTAGGAGAGTAGAAGCCGGACTGGCCGCAACTGGTTGGTTGATATCCTGTGGCGCCCCTGACGCCATAAACGACGGAGCAATCTCCTTGATCGTATCCAGAACGGCCGCCTTGGATATAAACCTTCTCGGACGGCACTGGTGATCCGAACAAGCCGCCTTTGATGACAGTCTTATTGCGGTATTTGATTAGCGACATCGGCTGTGCGATAGGCTCTTGGCATTGGGGAGCTTGCGCTGCCAAATTGGCAGCGGCGTTTGGTGCCGGCATTCCTGGCGCAACCATCGGTTGCATCGGTACTCCGACAGGAACTATGCCGCGAGTCGGTACTACAGTGTCGTATGCTGCAATGTCGTAATGGACACTTCCGCAACCAGTCACGAGTACCAAACCTAGCATCGAGATTCCAAGAGAGAGAACTGAACTAAATGATTTCATTTTAAAGTACCCTTTCTAAGCTATTTTCCAGTAAAGTTCATTCCCTACTGGTACGCCTACAATTATAGCATATACACGGCGATTGTCAAGCTGTAAATTGCCCGGGAATATCCCCTATTTGAGCCACATTTTGTAGGCTTTTGAGCTATAATTAGCGCCATGACTATAACCTTCGACGAGGACAAGCAGAACAGGAAGCTCGATGAGCTCCGCAAAAACGAAGAGGAAGAGATGGTGCAAATGCTTTCGGCCAAATACGGCATAGAGTACATCAACCTTCTGGGCATTCCTGTGAATACCGACGCTTTGCGCGTTATCAGCGAACCCGAGGCTCGTGCCGCGCAAATAGCGGCCTTCGCAATGGTCAATAAGAAAGTGAAGGTCGCGGCGCGCAATCCGCAAAGCGACGCCGTGCAAGCCATCATATCCGATCTGAAAGCCAAAGGCTTTGACCCAGAGATATTCATGACTTCCACTCAAGGATTAGAAAAGGCTTGGAGGCTATACAAAGACCTATCTTTCGCATATGAGAGCAAATCTGGTTCGCTGGAGATTTCCAATGAAGAGGTTTCTTCCATCATCGAAAAAGCAAAGAGCCTGCCGGACATCATCAAGATATTGCAGGAAACCATGCAGGCCAAAAAAAGCTATAGGATTTCCAAGATCCTGGAAACTGTGATCGCTGGCGCACTGGCCATAGATGCTTCCGACGTGCATTTGGAGCCCGAAGAAAATTATGTCCGGTTGAGATATAGGCTGGATGGCGTTCTTCAAGATGTCATCCAGATAGACAACGAGACCTATTCCCTAATCCTTTCTAGAATAAAGCTCATTTCTGGCATGAAACTGAATATCAAAAAGGATTCGCAAGATGGCCGCTTCAGCATCCGGCTTTCGATCGGCGATGTCGAGGTGCGCGTTTCCGACCTGCCAGACGCATATAATGAATCCATCGTCATGCGCATATTGAATCCCAAGTCCATTGAAGTTCCGCTGGACCAAATGGGCATCCATCCCAAGCTTCTGAATATATTGAATGAGGAGATCAATCGCCCTGACGGCATGATCCTGACCACTGGGCCAACTGGTTCAGGAAAGACGACAACGCTTTATGCCTTCTTGAAGAAAGTGCACAACCCGCAAGTTAAGGTCATTACCATCGAAGACCCTATCGAATATCACCTCGAGGGCATTGTTCAAACCCAAGTGAATGACAAAGGCTACAATTTCCTTGAAGGTCTGCGCGCCGCGGTACGACAGGATCCAGATATCATAATGGTCGGTGAAATACGAGATAATGAGACGGCGGAAATCGCCTTGAATTCCGCATTAACAGGCCACTTGGTCTTCTCTACCCTGCATACCAATGACGCCGCGGGTACGTTCCCAAGATTGATCGAATTGGGCGTCAATTCGAAGATAATTCCGTCAGCACTCCGAGTCTCCATGGCACAGCGCTTGGTCAGGAAGCTTTGTCCTTTCTGCAAGAAGGAGTCTATAATAGAGGGAGAAGCTAGAACTAACATTGATTCGACCCTCGCAACTGTGGAAGATAAAAGTTTAATTCCAGCCGAACAATCAAAGATGTGGCTCTCTGTTGGCTGTGGCAGGTGCAACCAGACTGGCTACAAAGGCCGCACTGGCCTTTATGAAGCGATACTGATGAATGAGAAGATCGAGCAGGCAGTGAATATGGGCGGCAGCGACCGAGAAATATGGGAAGCTGCCAAAGGTCAGGGATTATTAACCATGAAGCAGGACGGCGTGATCAAGGTTTTGTTGGGGATCACTTCCCTTGATGAGTTGGAGAGAGTAATATCGATTACAGACTAATAAAAAAATAAAATGCAAAACACAAACAACATCAAAAAGGCTCTCGAAGATCTTGAGCATGAGACCCAGCATGAAAACCAGGAAATCAGTGCAAAAAGCGCTCAATTGAAAGAAGTTGAGCAGAAAAAATCCCAACTAGAGCAGGACATAAAAAGAATGGAAGCTGAAATCAAACAGAAAGAGGTGGAGCTTGATAAAGATAAGAGATTGGAACCGACTCTCAAGAGAGAAATTGATTTGTTAACCCACAAAAGAATGGAAAATCAAGGCGAGCTGCAAAGAATTCAGAGAGATTACGAACAAAGCATCCGTGAATCCAAATTAGATAACGTCCACCATAACTAGATCATAAAGTAATCCCCAATATCAATTGCTTTTTTCATTGGCCATGAGTTAGGATGGCGACAGAAGAGAGGTCAGCCAGATGACGGACAAAAAATGAGCGCGTAAATCTCTAAGCAACATCTCCGGACGTGATGTCCAGAGCGAGGCAAAGTCCCGAGGAGAGTTCCAGTCGCTTCTTTATAAAAAAGAAAACCAGAACATCCTTAGTCCTATGCCCAAACCTTGGAAGGCCGTTGCTTAGAGGTTTATGAGCTCATTTGCTGACTTGCTACATGGTAGCATACATGAACTAGAATGTCAAGAACACCAAACGATCCCAAAAATACCGAGAATGAAACCGGGTTTCTGGACCAAACCCTCCGCCCTAGCGCTTGGGCCGATTACATCGGCCAGCAGAACATCAAGGATAACCTCCATATCCTCCTCACTGCCGCAAAAGAGCGCGAGCATCCTCCAGAACACCTGCTTTTCTATGGTCCGCCGGGCTTGGGCAAGACCACCTTGGCTCATTTGATAGCCAAAGAAACCGGCGCGCAAATAAAGGTCACTTCGGGGCCCGCTATCATGAAAGTTGGAGATCTTGCATCGATCCTAACCAATCTTGCGGCCGGCGACATACTCTTTATCGACGAGATCCATCGCTTGAACAAAGCCATTGAGGAAGTCCTCTATCCATCAATGGAATCTGGAACACTTGATATTATCATAGGAAAGGGCCCTTCTGCAAGGACCATACAGCTCGATTTGCCGCGTTTTACGCTCATTGCCGCTACGACACGCATCGCAATGATATCTGCGCCTTTGCGTTCGCGCTTTTCCGGCGGAGTATTCAAGCTGGAATTTTATTCCAATGAAGAAATCGCCGAAATCATCCGCCGCTCTGCAAAGATCCTAGGCATTTCAATCGATGAAGATGCCGTCACAGAAATATCGATCCGCTCGCGTTTCACCCCGCGTACAGCAAACTATCACCTAAAGCGCTGTAGGGATTACGCGCAGATAAACAAGACCGAATTGTCAAAGGACATTGTCGAGAAAGCCCTCAAAATGTTGGGAGTAGATACTCTTGGTCTCACCAATGCGGACCGCGAGATCTTGCGGGTGATTATCAATAAATTCAACGGCGGGCCAGTGGGCTTGAATACCATCGCCGCTGCCCTATCCGAAGAGCAGGCTACGGTAGAAGAAGTTTATGAGCCTTATTTGATACAGTTAGGATTGCTAGAGAGAACGCCCCGAGGCAGAACCACTACATCTAAAGCTTACGAGCATGTCGGAGAGAAGGGTGCGGGAAGGCTATTATAAAAACATGGAAACCATCAAA
>CAZKSQ010000010.1:0-18728 GCA_964555555.1 uncultured Candidatus Saccharibacteria bacterium
AAGGTTTGGACCGTATCTTTGGAATAGAAGAGAGCTTAGCGCTGTATGATGAGCTCGGTCAGTGTGTTAAGAAGATAGTTCCTCCCATTGCTTCGATCTGGCCGCCTGAATTGATACCTGTCCCAGAAATGAATGTCAGAATCGCCATGCTAACTGTCCCTAAAGTCTCTGATCATTTTCGCTCGATTGAAAACCATGTATATGTACGACTTGAGCAGGGCAACAAGAGATTATCTCCGCAAGAAATCGTGCACTTTGCATATACAAAAGGCTTTGAACATGCCGATTCTGAATTAGTGGATGTTGATATTAAGCTCCTGAAGACTGAATACTTTGAATTATGGAGAAAGAAAAGGAATATTTCTGATGATGATATTGCTGCTATCCTTGAAAAGACAGGTCTGGCTAGAAAAAATGATAAAGAAATGTTGCAACCGACAAGAGCGGCGGTATTGCTTTTTTCTGAATTCCCCAACGATCTAACCGATACTAAATGCGTAATAAGAGTCTTTCAATACGAAGGTAATCTGGAGACTATTAAGGAGACGCTCAATCTCATCGGTACTCCTAACACCA
The DNA here is from genome assembly GCA_964555555.1 of uncultured Candidatus Saccharibacteria bacterium. Lineage (GTDB taxonomy): Bacteria > Patescibacteriota > Minisyncoccia > Phycocordibacterales > PALSA-1337 > C7867-002. The sequence goes on from CAZKSQ010000010.1 coordinate 577, forward strand.
TAGGTGGTCCTATTAGCAAGCAAATCAAGGATGCCCATGAGTATGTACTTACTCTTCTCCGATCCGGATTGAGAGTACCTTCCGGTTTCGTGACTCAATACCAAATACCAGAACGCGCCGTCAAGGAAGCAATTACTAACGCCGTCATTCACCGTGATTACCACACCAAAAGAGACATCGAGGTCCGCATATTCGAAGATCGCATAGAGATTGAAAGCCCGGGGCTATTGCCATTTAACATAACCCCGTCAAACATTGGGCACACGAGAGCTCATGGCTATCGTAATGACCTTATTGTCAAACATTTGCGAGAATTTCCTGATCCGCCAAATCTTGATCAAAATGAAGGTGTTAGAGCAATGAGGAAAACCATGACTGATGCTAATCTTTATCCGCCAATATTTTGGACTTACCCCAATCTGCAAGACGCTGTAAGGGTTGTACTTTTCAATGAAAAGGCCCCTACTGAATGGGACAAAGCATCTCACTATTTGAATACCATTAACAAGTATATAAATAATAGCACCGCTAGAAAGATTCTTAATATAAAAGATACATCTGTCGTATCAAGATTGCTGACAAAATGGACAAAGCAAGGTTTGCTTACAAAAATTGTTCCTAGAAAAGGAGCAAAGAAAAACGTAGTTTATCGTCTACCGGCCTCAGAGGAAAAGGGTTTATTTGCACCAGATAAAATCAAATAAAATTATAACCCTTTGTTTACATCATTCTTAAGAGGTTTATTTGCACTATACTCTGCGGCTTAGAAAAAGCGTGATTCTCGTACCTGGGAGCTTCTTCTTTTTGCGAGAAATCAGTTGTGACGCATAATATAGTTTCATGCTTTCGGATTGAAACCGAACTCCTTATAACCGAGATATACCTTGCGTATCGCCGGTCCATGAATCCATGCTTCGATCTTGTCATCAAAGAGTTTCTTATCGCGCAAGACTAGCGACCATGCCTGGGCATAATAGAGCAATTTTTGCAATTTCTTGTTCGTCACAGGCCGGCTCTCATTCGAAGCCTTCCAAAGAAAGTATTCCGCTATGTTCTGCCCGCTCAATTTCAGTGAGTCAGCCATATTGTTAAGGATACCAAATAAAAATATCCTGTGAAGTTCACAAGCAATGATAAATATGTCGGAGTGCTTTATAGACTTGTTACCCCATAACCCTCGAACGAAACCTCCATGAAATCCTTCCTTACGCCGACATACTAATTGCCATTAGTATAGTTGACAATACTATGTTTTATGTGTAGATTCGTTAATGCATGTCATCAAAACCCATTACAAGCAGAAAAACCCTTATTGTGAGCACTCTATGCGCGATCGTAGCTATTTTCATACTACTATATAGCCTGCGTGGAGCCCTATATGACGGCTTGAATGCTATGGATCTCATTCCCAAAGATGAGCATTTTACCGAGCTTTACTTCGAAAACCACACCTCTCTGCCACATGCCATATTCCAAGGCGAAACCATCTCTTTTGCCTTCACAATACACAACCTAGAAGGTGCAACCACAACATATCCTTACAGCGTATATTTTTATGACGGTACCAGCACGATCCCCATCGACCAATCGACCACGACCATTCCCGACAACGGCACCAGTACCGAGAGCGAGACTTACACATTCAAAACTTCCCCGATGTGGCAAGAGATCTTCATTGAGCTCATCGGACGTGATCAATTTATACATTTCAAGATGGGCAACGATCCATCGTAATTACCCGATAAAGATTATTTGTATGAAAATTTCAATTGTAATACCGGCATTGAATGAAGAGGCTGGCATCGTAAAGGTGTTGAGTGACATTCCAAAACAGAGATTAAACCAACTAGGATACGATCTCGAAGTTATTGTAGTAGATAATGGATCCACAGATAGGACCGCAGAAATAGCAACAAAAAATGGCGCACGAGTTATACCACAACCATTGAGAGGTTATGGAAATGCCTACAAGATGGGTTTTGCAAAAGCTACGGGAGACATTATTGCCACTGGAGATGCTGATTCTACTTATCCATTTAGCGACTTGCCCCGAATTTTAGACATCATGCACAAAACAGAAGCTGACTTTGTTACAACAGATCGACTATCGACCCTCGATCCAAAGGCAATGACATTCTCGCATGTTTTCGGCAACTGGCTATTAAGCATCACGACGCGCATATTATTCCGATGGCCTTTCAAAGATTCTCAATCCGGCATGTGGATATTCAAGGCTTCGATCTGGCAGTCACTGGAAGTTTTATCTCCGGGGATGCCATTTTCACAAGAATTAAAAGTCGAAGCATGGCATAAAGGTTTCAAATGTATCGAAGTGCCAATTACTTATGGTGTTCGCCTCGGTGAAGTAAAATTGAATACCATCAAAGATGGCTTCGGAAATATCTGGCAGTTGGTCAAGAAGCGAATGACGATATCAAGAACAAGAAGCCATGTAGATCAAGACCTCACTGATCCAGATTTGACCTTCGCGTAAAATGAATCAACATCTTAAAAAGATACTTATAGTAGCTCATCACTATCCGCCTCACATTGCAGGAGTGGGTATGGTCGCACACAATCAGGCAAAAAAGTTAGTTTCAGCAGGATATGATGTAACTGTTATAACAAGCGACACGAGCAAAGATGAGAGGAGCGGCATTATGGATGGCGTTAATGTGGTGCGCGTAAAAGCCCTCAATTTCACAGAAGATCGCTTGGGCGCGCCCTTTCCAATATTCTTTCCTGGATTAATCACCACTCTAATAAGATTTACAAGGGATGCCGACGTGATTCACATACACGAGACTTTTTATATGAGTTCTTTCTTTGCCGCTATCATTGCTCGTTTCTACAAGAAACCGATCGCTCTCACCCAGCATATAGCCATGGTCGCTCATCCGAGCAGACTTATAGTATTTATACAAAAAGCCGTATACGCGACAACTGGTGCTATTATATTTTCCTTGAGCAAGACTATATTCGTATATAACGACAGGGTCCGACGTTTCTTGATCGAACAAAAAGTTCCAGAAACAAAGATCCGCGTACTTATGAACGGCGTTGATACAGATTTATTTTGCGTGGCTAACGGCGAGAAGAATGCCCTCAAAACAAAACTGGGCCTCGATTTGAAGCGCAAGGTCGTGCTCTTTGTTGGCAGGCTTGTGCCGAAAAAAGGCTTCGATAAAGTACTGGCGGCTGCAAACCAAGAATATCAAATCGCATTTGCCGGCTGTGAACCGATAAAACATGCATCACCGCATGTCGTATTTCTTGGGAAAATGAATCATGAAAGGCTTTCTGAAGTCTATCGTGCCTCCGATATTTTCGTCTTGCCTTCAGAAAGTGAAGGTTTTCCGCTGTCAATTCAAGAAGCTATGGCATCCGGACTGCCGATTATTACCAGTAATGATGACGGCTACGCAAGCTATGCGTTAGACGCAAGACTTGTCCGGCTCATCGATAAGCCGACAAAAGAATCTGTTCGCGAATCGATTTCAGCGACAATTTACGATGAAGACTTGCTAAAAAATATGTCTGCTTATTCCAGAGATTACGCGATTGCCAATTTTAGCTGGCCTGCGATCTTACAAAAGCTTATCAGCACATATCATGAGCTTGTAACACCAAAGATATAAAGCAATGAAACAAGTCCTCGTAACAACTAGCTGGGATGATGGCCACGTTCTTGATGTGCGTCTTTCTGCACTTCTGAAAAAATATGGCATTAAAGGCACTTTTTATATTTCACCGAAGGATCATGAGATTGCTCCAGAGAATCGTCTTAGTGACAAACAGATACATGAATTAGCTAAAGATTTTGAGATTGGTGCACATACCATGACACATCCGCGGTTGACTCGCGTGTCAGATAGTCGTGCTAAAAATGAAATTGATGAATCAAAACTATATCTGGAACAAGTTTCTGGAAAAAAAATCACCTCATTTTGCTATCCATGTGGCGTTTACAAACCAAAGCATGTCAAGATGCTTCAAAAATCAGGATTCACTTATGGCCGTACAATCCAACGCCACTTTTTTTCAACTGGTTCTTCACTTGAAGCACATACAACACTGCACACTTATAACCATTGGCTTGATCTATGGAAAATAGCTAGCTTTGCCAATTTCAATCTTATTAAGACAATAAAATATTTTCAATGGGACAATCTGGCAAAAGCGATGTTTGATCGGACTCTAGAAAATGGTGGGGTGTTTCACCTCTGGGGACATTCTTGGGAGATAGAGAAACATGGCGACTGGGAAAAACTTGAAAATATTCTTACGTACATCGCACATAAGCAGAACGTAAATTATGTAAGCAATAGCGAAGTTTCAACGCAAGAAAGAAAAAAAGTCCTTATAGCTATTCCTTATTTCCCGCCACATCTAGGTGGTACACAAATCTACGCATATAACATTGCTAAACGCTTGCAGAATGATTTCAATTGGGAAGTGTGTATTGTAACTTCTGACGCACGTGGTTTTAAAACAGTAAAAGAAAATTATGAGGGATTTACAGTATACCGCCTCGGATACTGGTTCAAGATATCAAACACTCCTGTCAATCCCTTGTGGCTATTTACACTTAGACGAATAATAAAAGAAGGAAATATTTCCATAATCAACGCACATGCGCCTGTACCATTTCTAAGTGATGCCGTATCCTTGGTTTCTAAAAATTTACCTCTCATTTTGACATATCACGGAGGTACTATGAAAAAAAATAAGATACTCCCTGATATTTTAATTTGGACTTATGAACATAGTTTCTTTCTATTGTTGTTAAAACGTGCAAATTTTATCATTTGTTCTTCTGATTATGTTAGATTGGATTTTTTGTATAAATACCTTTATAAAAGTGTGACGATCACACCAGCGGTAGATTTAAAACTCTTTTACCCTGATTTTCAAAGAAAAAATGAACAGACTATCCTTTTTGTCGCAAGTCTCACACGTTCAGAACAACACAAAGGATTAAGGATACTAATCAATGCTTTTAACATGTTACAGAAAGATATGCCTGATGCAAGACTGATTGTAGTAGGCGATGGCGATATGAAAACTGAATACGAAAATTATGTGCAAAATCTCGGTCTACAGAAAAAGGTAATTTTTAGAGGCAGATTGTTTGGCAAGGAGCTGGCAGTCGCTTATCAACAAACGGATATTTTTGTTCTTCCTTCCTTAGCGCCGTCTGAAAGCTTTGGCATGGTCATAATAGAAGCAATGGCAACTGGTAAAGCAGTGATAGGTACAATGGCTGGTGGTATTCCTCGAGTCATTGATCATGAAAAAAATGGCTTGCTAGTCGAATCTGGTAACCCTGTTGCCCTTTCCACAGCAATCAAACGTTTGTTTGATGATCCTGATTTTATGAAGAAGTTAGGTGAAGCTGGTCGTGAAAAAGCCAAGACTCACTATGACTGGGATGTGCAGACAACTAGATATAATGAGACCCTAAGAAACTTTCTCGTTAAAAAACCAGACATTGTCCAACTAGTCGGTTATTACCCTCCACACATTGGAGGAATGGAGGTTGTAGCAAAAGAGATTTCGCAAGAGCTTGCTAATCGACAATATCCATTAACAGTAATCACTTCAGACATCGGCGCAAAAAATGTAGTTGGGGATCAATCTGGATGCAGAGTAAAACGTATACATAGTATAGAAATAGCTCATACTCCACTTATGTGGTCCTTGCCATTCCAATTACTCTTTCAGCCAAGAGGAACAATTATACATGTACACATAGCCCAAGCCGGCATTCCAGAAATAGCATTGCTTATTGCAAAATTGAAGAATCTTCCTTTGGTGGCACATTTTCATCTCGATGTAAATGCAACAGGTACTTTTGGCATGCTACTCCCCTTCTACAAAAGATATTTTCTCGGTCCAGTCTTGCGCAGAGCAAATAAGGTAATTGTTTTTTCGAAAGAACAGGCGGCAACAGTACAGAAAATATATGCTGTAAAAGAAACCTCAATAGTTATCATCCCGAATGGTGTCGGTAAAGAGTTTTTTTATCGAGAACCTAGGCAATTACCTAAAAATAAATTACATTTACTTTATATCGGTAGACTCAATGGACAGAAACGCGTCGACAGACTGATCGATGCTGTAGCACTTCTCAAAATCCCTTATCAATTAACAATCGTTGGTGACGGAGAAGATCGAAATCAGCTTGAAGCTCAAACAAGGAGACTTGGTCTTACTGATGTTACATTTGAAGGAAAGAAATATGGAGATGAATTGCGTACATATCAACGACAAGCAGATGTATTCGTACTTCCTTCTGACATAGAAGGCATGCCGCTCGTCGTCCTCGAGGCAATGGCCGCCGGACTGCCTATACTCGGCTCGAATGTTCTCGGCATCCGCGAATTGGTCAAAGATACCGGCATACTGGTCAAACACCCATCACCAGAGACATTTGCCAAAGCAATCACGGGTTTATGGAATAACCGAGAACAGCTTACAGAGCTTTCAAAAAAAGGATTGCGAAAAGCCGAACAATACACATGGACAAAGCTTGTTGATAGGTTGGAAGAAGTCTACAAAGAAATATCTCAATGAGAACCATAACCATAAAACGCAGTCATATTTTGCTTGCTGTAACGATATGGTTCGCGGCTTTCTTTGCGCTTTCCATAACAGATTTTAATAATTTCCAGTTGTTAAATATTATTGGCTTTCTTTTTCTTGCTATTTTACCAGGTCTTTTGACATTACTTATTATCAGATTAAAAGGATTGAACTTTTTCGCCTATGTCGGGCTTACCGTAGGATTCAGTCTGCTTGAACTTATGGTAGTTGGCCTTCTCGGCAATACATTCCTGCCTTTACTTGGTGTAATGCGTCCTCTAGACAAGTTACCTCTTTTATTTGATTTCTATGTGCTCATATCTATTTTGGGCACAATCACATGGATTCGTGTCAAAGAAGTATCAATACCGATCAAAAGATTTGTGCTTTTTGATAATGTCCGCGATCTGGTCTTGTCTGCAGTACCTATCTTTTTTGTCGTCCTATCCATACTCGGTGCTATCCGGTTAAATAACGGGGCTAGTAATATTCTGACCATGATAATGCTTGGATCGATGGCAGTCTACATTTTGGTATTGATATATTACAGCGAAAGATTAGATGAAAATACGATACCATTAGCTCTCTTTTTTATGGCACTATCGTTGCTTCTCATGACAAGTCTGCGTGGTTGGTACATAACTGGACATGATATACAGGAAGAGTTTAGAGTTTTTGAACTAGCAAAAAATAGTGGCATATGGAGCATAGCCGCCTTTCGAGATCCATACAACGCCTGTATGAGTATAACTATATTGCCTAGTATATTTGCAAGTTTATTACACGTTGCAGATCAATATGTATTTAAATTATTTTTTCAGATCTTTTTTGCATTGTGCCCAGTATTAGCATATCTGATATGTATTCGGTGGTCCAACAGAAATACAGCGTTTCTTTCAGGTCTATATTTTATAGCTTTCCCAACCTTTTTTTCAGATATGGTATTTCTTGTACGACAAGAAATGGCTTTTGTCTTTTTTGGAATAATGCTGTATATAATTTTCGAGGACAAAATTAGCGTTGCCGCGCGAAAAGTCCTTTTTATAGTATTTGGAATTGGCGTGATTCTGTCTCATTATTCAACAACCTATACAATTCTCTTTATATTCATACTCACTGCCATTACTACACCCATTTTCTATAAAATCATGAGTAAGCTCAGAGATAACAAACTTTTTAAAAACTCTGCCTTCGAAATAAAGCCAAACGAATCTGTTGCCAGTAAAAAGAATATAACATTTGGACTAATAGTCATATTGTTGGTCTTAAGTTTTATATGGACAGCTGTTATTACAAACACTAGTGGGAATCTAGAACAAGTGATTACTGACACTTTTAGTTCAATTGGTAATGGTTTTACTGGGGATAATCGTTCAATCGATGCAACAAACTTGTTAAGTTTTGGTCATGTAAGTCAAACTGATGAATTGCTTGGGTATGTTAAGAATATTGTCGATCCAACTAGAAGTTCTGAACCAGATGGATCATATTATAATTACCAACCATATATGCAGTACCCACTAACCGCATTAAGTGACGAAATAGTACCTTTAACATCATTTGGTAGTATCCTAGAAACCCATGGTATTAATATACCCGATATACTTCCTTTTTTAGGAGCGATATTATCAAAGCTGATGGAGATATTAGGACCAATCGGTATAATTTACGTATTTTTTAATAAATCTGTAGTCAAAAAACTTGATAATGAATTTTATCTGATCGCTTTTTACTCATTGGTGTTTGTATTTTTGAATATAATCTTACCGGTTTTATCTACAAGATACGGAATATTTAGAGCCATGCAACAATCAATGCTTGTTCTTGGAGTATTCATTGTAACGGGTAGTATATTACTTGGTAATTTGTTTACAAAGATATTGAAATGGACATCTTCAATCATATCAAAAAAACATCAATTTAATTATACTAATAAGATTACTACTTCATTCGCGATTATAATATTTATATTATTTTTCTTATACTCAACAACGTTTATTCAACAAGTATTCGGCGGCAACATAGCTGTATTACAATTAGACAATGCGGGAAGATACTACGATAATTATCTAATAAAAAAAACCGAAGTATATGGTATTGATTGGCTTACAAGAATTTTGCCAGAGAATACAACAGTTGGTCAGGTTCAGTTTGAAGTTGAGACTGATAGATACACATCTAATAAATTTATTTCTGTTGCAAATCTTGACCCTTACAATGACATTTTTCCAGGTTTAGTTAGAAAAAATTCCTACGTTTTTATCGGAGAAGGCACAGTCCGTACCGACCGTGCAACCTTTCTATACAATGGAGATCAGATTTCTTATAAGTATCCACTTCAATTTCTTGATGATAATAAGGATCTAATCTACAGCAATGGTGGATCAGATATATACCGATGAAAATACTTTTTATTTCAGAAAATTATCCTCCGTACGTAGAAGGTGGTGCAGAGATTAGCACCTCGCTTTTGGCTGGATGGCTAGTTCGGCAAGGTCACGATGTTACTGTCGCGTGCTGTAAATTCAACGACAAGTCATGGATAGAGGGGGGTGCAACTGTATACCCCATCATCCGTCGAGCGTCATTGGGATCAAAGGATTTCGTATCAGCCATAAAGTATGCGCTTGATATTGTCATTACACCGATAACCTCATCAGTGCGAGTTTTGCAGCTTATAAGAAAGACTAGTCCTGATGTTGTGAATATAGTCGTCACGGTCTATCATTTTATCCCTATAATCTTTTTCATCAAACTTTTTTCCAGACGACCGATATTTGTTGACTGCAGAGACTATAGTCTTATTTGTCCTGTGCAATTCAAAAACAATGAAGTAAACGATCCGCTTCGGACAGATCATGGTTATCGCTGTCTCTCTCGTGGATATGAGATTTCGAATCGATTTATGCTTTTATTCGCAAAGATATTCGCCATATATGAATCATTTGTGTTCAATTCATACAAATCTGGACTTAGATGGTTATTGAATCATTCGAAAAAAATAACCCTTGTTGCAAACAGTGAGTATGTCAGAAAACAGCTCACTCTCAATGGCTTTCCAAAAGACAAAATTGCGTTTATCTATAATATCTCTCAATCGACAGAAGTATCTAAAACAGATCTTGCAAAATCAACAACCCCAACTTTTACCTATGGTGGTCGCATTGAGAAAGAAAAAGGTGTATGGGATTTGATAACTGCCGCGGAACTGTTACACACACAATCAAAAAAACCTTTCTCTTTGAAGATCGCAGGGATAGGTTCGGAACTAGGTGGTGTGAGAAAATATGTAGAGAAAAATGAATTGAATTACATCAGTGTTCTTGGACTAATTCCTCGTGATAAATTACTTGCATTGTACCAGCAGTCATTGGCTATCATCGCACCATCGTGTTGGCCAGAACCATTTGGTCGTTTTATTCTGGAAGCAAGATCTGTTGGTAAACCTGTTATAAGTACACGAACGGGTGGTACACAGGAAGGAGTTATAGATGGAGTAACAGGTAAATTAGTAGATTTTGGAAATATTGAGCAATTGAAGATGGCTATGCAATATTTCATAGAGAATCCGGAACAGAGCAGTATTATGGGTTCTGAAATGAAAAATGGACAAAGGGATTTTGATGCAGACGTTATAGGAAATAAAAGATTGGAGCTTTATAAAAAATGAAAATATACTACATTACAGATGTAATTTTAGACGACCGCATAGTGCATGCTACTCATATCAATGAGGTCTGCAAAAATTTTGTTGTATTAGGTCATGCCGTAATTCTTTATGCGCCTACAACTAATAAATTTAAGACGTCTGTAAATTACAAGATAAAATTTGTTCCGAAGTCTTCCTTTTTATCTTCAATCTCTTATCAGATAAATCTGTTCATCAGATTAAGTTTGCATATACGCAAAGAAAGGCCAGATATCTTATATTGCAGACAAGGTCAGTTCTTATTTGTTCCAGCGACAATAAGCAAAATATTTTCGATCCCCATTTTTTTTGAAGTTAACGGACAATTGATCGATGAGTCAAAACAGATAAATAAAAACTTTATTTACAAGTTGATACTATTTTTTAAAGTACTCAATATCATAGAGTTTTTTAATGTTAGGTGTGCATCAGGCTTTATTGTAGTATCACAAGGCATAAAGGATTATCTTCTCAAAACATACAAAATAAATCCAGAAAAGATCACCGTTATCGCAAATGGCGTTAATACCGAAATCTTTAAGCCAATACCATCTCTTGATACTAGGAGGAAATTGAATCTCGATACGAAAAGTATATATGTTGGCTATATCGGAAGCCTTCACTCGTGGCAAGGACTAAAGTATGTGGCAGAAGCGGCGCGATTGGTTTGTTCTAAAAAAAATGGTGTGAAATTTCTAATAGTAGGCGATGGTGGTGATTATGACTATATATATAGATTTATTCGAGATAACAAAATTGAAAGATTTTTGGAAATTAGACCAGCAGTTACCCATAACCTGATTCCACTATATATAAATGCCATGGATATTTGCCTAAGTTATCCCTTAAAAATAAGAGGCGGTTCAGCATCTCCTTTTAAAGTATACGAATACCTAGCTTGTGGAAAAGCCGTTGTTGTATCTGATATAAGTGGTATTCGAGAAGAATTTGGTGATGCTGTATTATATTCCGAACCAGAATCACCAGATAAACTCGCGCATGTCATAATTTCAATTATAGATGACGAAGATAAGCGTCAGAAAATAGGACAACTGGGACTTAAATTCATAGAAAACGGTCACTCATGGCAGACTGTGACCAAAAAAATATCTGCTTTCTGCGAAGAGATTGCACTCCGCTATTCGCGCCACCATAGGACATCACAGGGTGGTTTAAGTTGATCTCTTTCTACAACTATCGCTTTTCCAGCCGAATCGATATTATGCGGCGTTAAACCAAAAGAAAAAAGCAGATCTATAGTTTCCAATATCGAATGACCATATCGTAATGAATGATTCTCATCGAGTTCCGTTTGAACGACAATATTTTTACTATTCATAATTGTATCCTGTGCACCTTGTAGAAGTGGCAACTCAAAGCCTTCAACGTCGATCTTGAGATAATCGACATGTGTTATTGCAATCTCACTCAAGACCCTATCGAGCGTTTGTAAAGGAACACTGATCTTCTCTTCCTTGCCAACCGCGATATGAGTCTCTCCAGCATTAGACTTCGTGTAAGACATCTCTATACTGCCATCCTCCTTTCCAAGAGCGACGTTTAACACAGTCACGTTCCTCAAATTATTTAGCTTGATATTATTCAACAAATATTTGTATGTAAATGGATGAGCTTCTATTGCAATTATTTTCCCGTTTGAACCAACCAATTTACCGGCAGGCACTGTATATGTTCCTATATTTGCTCCCGCATCTACAAAGACAGATCCATTGGTAAGATACTTCTGCAAAAATGCCTGAATTCCCGGATCACGATAGTTTATGAAGTAGACAACAAAAGAACTATAGTTATACGGCATCGATAAATAGCGCGTCTTATTGGGAGTCACAAAAGAAATATCTGCATTGATTATTTCAAAGATTGTCCATCGAACCAGCTTAAAAATGCTCTGAATAGGACTTTTAGAGAATGACTCCGTGCTTTTAACGAATTTATATCTCCAGACAATATTCAAAACAGGTTTCGGAATAAGCTTCCTCGATAAAATTAAAAATGCTATGAGTGCAGCTACGATATTTCCTATAATCCAAGCAATCGCGATCCACACAAGTCCGCGATCTACCCATAATACAGATAGAGCGCTTATGGTGATGAAATAAACAGCATTGACGAAGACAATCGGATATATTTTCTTTGTAAGACGAAGAAGCGTATTTCCTACCGAATACGCCGCTACAGCCGGGGCGGCGATAGCAAATGCCACAATCAGACTTGAAGCCTCTACACTATACGATTTGCCGAATATCTGCAAAATCATCGGTCCCAGAAATACCAAGACCAGTCCAGCGGGGATCATGATAGCCAATATGATCATTGCCGAACGTTTTGCTAATTTTTTCAAATCGATATTTCCATGCGACCCTTCCGCAAACAAGGATTGGCACATTGAGTATGCCACTGTGTACAATAGATTTGCGACCATGAATGCCAGATAATAGTATCCAGCCGATGCTGAACCTAGACGGTTGATGACGATCAACGGCAGGACTAGAGTGGGTGCTATATTCAGAAGATTTGCAAGGTAGTTGGCAAATGAATAGTGAAACACCTCGCCAAGCGTCTTCCAATGAATATTCAATCTTGGTCTATAATCAAATTTTATGACTAGAAAAATAACACTAACAATCATTCCTAAAGCCGAAGCTATTCCAGCCGAAGTGAATATTCCATATGCACCTAGAGTTATCAATAAAAATGGCAAAAACATTTTACTACCTGCAGCTATGAATCCATCTATCAAAAGATTGTATTTTGCCGATCTGTAGGCGACAAATATGCTATCCATCAGCAGATTTGGTGCCGCAATGACTGTCATAATAACGAAACTGATCGATAACCATATATTATTATCTATAAATGCCAGCCCAGGGATTACGTACGGGATAGCGATCACATATAACGTTGCGATTAAAAGTGATGATATAGTCGAGAGCAATAGTCCTGTGTTTATGAGATTGTTTCTGTCGTTGGATGTCGGTAAAACCCTTACAAAAGTATTATTAAAACCAAGTAGACAAATATAAGAGATCAGCGTCATGGCGGAAATGAGCGATGAAGCAACTCCTATTTGGCTTGGACTGAAAAGACGCGCGCAGATTAGCCAAAATACGAATCCGAAGCCCGCCATCGCACCCGCGTTGAGCATCAGGTAAAAAGAGTTGCGAAATAGGTTGTCTTGATATAAAGCTTTTACTTTTTCTTTCATAGATATCTTTCCCAAAAATGGCTCTGTTGTGCTATTATTCTTGTGTATGAGACAGGATACAGGTTACCACAACCACCAACGTAAAAACAGGCTATTCTTATTTCTAGTGCTGATTTTGCTAATCGGCGGTATTTTATTGTATTTACATACATTGAACTCGTCTCGACAAATAACACCGATCCCTATAGCTGTTCCAACTGCGTCCAGTTCACCATCAACGACTTTAAATTACAACCTTGGCATGTCGCTAGGCGACACACTGGTATGGAAGACTCCAGCAGAGATCAATAGTGAGCTCGATGATATTGCATCATTAGGTATTGGGCGCATTCGTTTCGATATTTCTTGGGCCGATATACAGCCAGAAAGTAGCACTACTTTTGACTGGTACAAACTCGACCAGATCGTATCTGCGGCAAACGCTAGAAAAATAAAGCTTCTGCCCGATCTTGCGTATACTCCCAAGTGGGAGCGCCCTTCAGATTGCACCGACAGCGACGAGTGCGCTCCTGCCGATCCTGCACAATTTGCAATTTTTGCCCAAGCTGTAGTAAGCCGATATGCTCCGCAAGGAATCAGTGACTGGGAAATATGGAATGAGGAAAATACCAGTGGTTTTTGGAAGCCTGTGCCGAATGCGTCTGCGTATGCGAAGCTTCTAAAATATACTTATTCGGCTATAAAGTCAGTAGAATCGTCATCGATCGTTATTATGGGCGGCTTATCGCCAACTCCGCCTACCAGCACGCAGAAGATCGCTCCGGTGGATTTTCTCACACAAATATATGCCACGGGTGCAAAAGATTATTTTGATGCTGTCGGAATGCATCCATACTCCTCACCGACACTGCCGACAACCTACGAAAAATGGAATGCTTGGTCACAAATGTCTCTCACGGTACCAAGCCTTCGAAGCATTATGGGATCAAATGGAGACGGAAATAAACAAATATGGCTTACAGAGTTTGGCGCGCCAACCGGAGGTCCCGGAATTCTTGAGGCTTCAAATACAGACAAAATCTTTACCGGAAGCCCGGATCATGTGACGGAAGCATTGCAAGCAGAAATGTATTCCACTGCTATCACCTCTGCAAAACAGCTTCCATGGGCTGGTCCACTTTTCTTTTATAGTTACAAAGACCTTGGCACTTCGACCAAAACGCCTGAAAATTTCTTTGGTATCATTCGCAATGATGGCAGTCTGAAACCGGCATACGATGTACTCAAACAAGCCGCATCTCAATAAGTCTTCGATAATTTTAGGACTTTAGTACAAAGTCTGATACAATGCGAAAATATGACACACAAGGTACTTCATCTAGCATTATTTTCATGTGCTCTTATCCTTTCAATTGCTGTTGCAGTGATATTTTTTCGATCGAACACTTATGTTGCCCTTGGTGATACTCTAAATACAGCCTCCGACTCTGACCAGAGCTCGATATTGGCGGCTGTGAATGGGGCGTTTTCCAACCGCCGAGAACGTTCGCATCGTGGACACGAAACCGATTCGACGCCCTCACCGACTCCTCTAACTACTCCTATAGAAACGCCTTCGATCGCTCCTACACCCACAGCTACCCAGTCTGCTGCAATTCCTGCAAAAACTTCCGTTGTTACTCCAACGTCAACATCGATACAGACAACCGCAACAATTACTGCTACAAACAATACGATTTCGACACTTTCAGCAAGCGTCGTTGCTTCGACTTCAGTTTTGTCTCAATCAGTACCTAGCCCGACCGTGACGCCTGCACCTAATACGCTTGGGAGCAAGGTCGGCATGTCAGTTGGTACAACGCTCTATGATCTGTCTGACACCGATCTCCAAAAAGAACTGACGGATATGGCAAATCTGAAAATAGGCTGGCTGCGCCTAGACATCGAATGGGCTGCGATCCAGTCTGTAAACAGCACGACATACGACTGGACTTGGACCGACAAGGTCATAAAGGCCGCTCGAGCCAAGAACATGCAGGTACTTCCAGACATTGGATATACTCCGAGATGGGCACGCCCGTCTACATGTACTGCGTATGCTTGTGCGCCAGCCAATACGAGTGATTTTGCGAATTTCGCAAAGGCAGTTGTTGCACGATATTCCCCTCTGGGAATTCACCAATACGAAATATGGAATGAGGAAAACAGTTTGCAATTCTGGCAGCCGAAGCCTGACGTGGTTGGCTATACCAACTTGCTCAAAGCGGCTTACATTGCAATCAAGAGCGTGGACCCTTCTGCCAAAGTCGTTACCGGCGGTTTGGCACCCAAGGTCACTTCGGGGGGCAATATATCGCCTATAGATTTTGTTACTGGGATTTACAAGCAAGGTGCAGGAGCCTATTTCAATGCTTTAGGCATTCACCCATATACATTCCCTGTCTTACCTTTGGCATATTACACATGGAGCACATGGTCACAGATGAGCCAAACCAATCCTAGCTTTCGTTCTATCATGTCTGCCAATGGTGATGCCAGTAAGCCGATCTGGATAACCGAGTTCGGGGCGCCCACAGGCGGACCCGGTGCAATCTCAACGCTGACCAACCCCAATCTTGGAGCATCACCCGATCATGTCGATGATCTGCTACAGGCACAGATGATGCAGGAAGCTTTATCCGCAACCAAATCAGCAGGAAGCCTGAATGGCCCTCTCTTTTGGTATAGCTATAAAGATATCGGAACCGACCAGTCGACAATCGAAAACTTCTTTGGAATCCTACGATACGATGGCACCAAAAAGCCTGCTTATACCGTATTACAAAACGCATTAAAATAATCCTATGAAAATCCTCCGCGCGTTGAGCTTCACAATATTCGTGTTCGGTCTTGCGGGTTGGGTATACATCGCTGGTAATGCTATATCTCATCCCGAAACTCTCCATTTGCCCCTAACCCACTTCTTGTCATGGCCGCGCGAAGATACTTTCGGCGCAATATGCTTCTTCTTCTCGTTTATTTCGTTATTCACCTATCGAATGCTGAAAGAAAAATAATCCTTTATTTTATATAGGCAGGACGCGGACAGAGAAAACATTCACGGATTCTGCGTCTTTCATAGGACCGTATACTTGAAAACCGATTGATCCCTGTGGCGGCATATTTGTTATAGTAGTCATGACAACAACCTTATTATCTCGGAGACATGAGACAGTATTGCCTCTTACTTCTACACCAATCAAACCATATGGCCAGATAGGCTGGAAGCCATTAGAGAAGAGATTGCTTGACTCATCCAGCGGATCCTGCTTTCCATTATGATGAGCATATATTTTTACGTGAGTGCCCTGATCCAGAAAGTCGCATGCCACATAATTCTTGCTATCAGCATATCGTGCCACAAGCTCTATGTCTGTTGCTTTTATCCAATTGATATTGGCGTTGAATGAGTAATCTGTCCAATTCGAACCTCCTGGCAAAACTACCGAAGCTCCCGACGTCGTTGATCCAGCCGAAAGATTCAGGACACCGCCATCAAGCCGGGAAAGACCGTAGGTATTCTGCCATGGATTTCGCTGATTGGGATCTAGTATATAGGTTTCTGCATCTGTCATGTTGGCGGGAATATTGAAGAAATATGGCAAAGCCAGAGATGCAACCATGATGACAGGCTTTGGAATGACTGCCTCCGTCGAAGTCGCTTCCGCCAAAGAAGCAGGGCTAGAAATAACCTTATGAATTATAGCCGGATAAGTCGGCAATGTCTTGAGCAGATCCAGAGAAAGATCAATGGGAATTACTGACTCTGTTTTCGCCGTGATTTGAGCATTATTAACCTGCTTGTCCCAAACCCCGATTCCGACACCGCCTCCACCAAGACTGGGGTCGAGATTGCCGCTACTTGCGACCGTCTGCGATCCTTCATAGCATTTGACCGTATTATCATTCACAGATATGCCCAGCGATACCGCCGTCAAGCCAGTTTGAACAGGATTGTCAATTGTCAAAAGATTGGTCGTCGTACCGTTCAGATCTTCCCTGATGCTTATTGTCTGATCGTCGAAGATGCATGACACATAGTCTCTGTCATCTTTATATCGTGCCATAAGCGTAACGTCACTGCCCCTATTCCAGTTTATGATCGCTGAATGCAGATAATCATTCCACGTGGATGTACCCTCAAGAACTGCAATTGCTCCATTCGTCTTTTCCGATGAAGCAAGTTGCAGACCGCTTACAGATGGATTGACTATGCCCCATATCTCTTTCCAACCGGCGCCAGAAGCAAATGAATCTTCCGCATATGGAAGCGTCACATACATTAGGTCAATAGGAGTGTTGGTTTTGGTACTGGACGTAGCCAAACCGCCTGTCGTCAAAGCCGTGATCACTTTCAGAAAAGCAATGCCTGCCAATAGCAGAATCGCCGCTATAATTAGCGATATATTATGTTTTTTTACGAATTCTTTGCCTGAAGCCATATCTCGCACTATAACATGTTTTTCATATTTGGCAATGGTCAAATCTACACCCTCTTCTTCCTAACCGCCAAATACCCGACAACGAGGATCAGTACGAGGACTGCGGCAGTCATCCATATCCACGCACTCCCATTCCCTCCCGAAACATGCGCATTGGCCGCATTGGCCGCCGCTACCTCCGAACTATTGTTCGTCACTGCATTAGGGGTAGATTGCGTAGCTGTAGCATCCA